>JAHWKS010000132.1 GCA_019347795.1 Planctomycetota bacterium
ACGACGCCGCCCACAGGGTGGCGCACCTGGCGTCGGACATCCCCGGCATGTGGGCCCCGTTTCTCGTGACGCCGCTGCTCAGTCAGCCGCGATCGTCAACGCCGCCACCGGCTTCCAATTGCCCACGCTCCAGACCTTCACGTTTCCACGCTCGTCGCCGCTCGCCAGGAGCCGGCCATCCGGCGAAAACGCCACGCAGTTCGGCTCCGCCGGATGCGCCTCCAGTTTGATCGCCGCGTCGGGATGGGCAAGGCGGTCTCGCAATTTGCGGGCTCGCCAGCGCACCTCGGGCGAGTCGGACTCCATCGCCTCACGCAATTGCGGCTCCGCCGCCATGCCAATTTCGGCGAGTTGTTGGTGTGCCGCTTCGCGAGCTTCGTAGGAATCGTCGTCAAACGCAACAAGCAGCTCTGCGACTTGGGCCTGGGTTTCCTCGTCCGCCGTCCGGTTCACGTCGAAGACGTAGGGCGTCAACGCGTTCGTGGCGACCGCGAGCCACTTTCCATCGGGCGAGAACGCCGCTTGATCGACGCCTCCGATACGCCGGATGCCTAACCACAATTCCCGGCTTGCGACGTCGTACAGCCTCAGACCTCCAGTCCAACTGGAGACGGCCAGGAGTCGCCCGTCAGGCGAAAACTCGACGTGGGGGATAAGCGAGCCGAGATTCTCCCAAACGTGCAAGTGTTTTTGCTCCCGCAGGTCCCACAGGCGAACGGCAGAGGAGCGAGCGTCGGCAGTCGCCAGCAGCCGGCCGTCCGGCGAGACGGCGACCCGATATACGGGGCCGGTATGGCCTTCGAGCGTCGCCTCCGCCTCGCCGCCCTGGGCATCAAAGATGCGGACCATGCGGTCGTAGCTGCCGGTGATCACCTTCGCTCCGTCGGGCGTGAAGGTGACGCACCGCGCATGGTCCTGATGTCCTTTCAGCTCGCGAACCGTTTCGCCGGTAGCGGCGTCCAGCAGCTTGGCCTCCGGCGCAAACCGCGCGAGGGCCAAGATCCGGCCGTCCGGCGAGAAACCGAGGTTCGGAAACGCCGGCTCCTCTCGCACGGTGTAGCGCGCTCGGAAGCCAGCCACGTCCCACACGCGGAGGACGCCGCGATTGAAGGTGTCGCCGCACGCGGCCGCCAAACTTTGGCCGTCCGGCGAAAATGCCAAATACCGCACAGCGGGCGGCCCGGCGTCCTCCGGCGGCTCCTGATCGGCGGCGGCCTGCGTCGTGAACAACAGCAGCAGGAAGATCCCTGCAGCGAGCGCCGTCGTGAAACGGGACGGCTGAAGATGGAGCTTCAACATGGCCTTCTCCTGCACAGGATCGGGTCTCCGGGTGGGGATGGCCGGGAAGCTGTTATGGCTTGCTGGGCGGTCCGGCAGCCGCTAAATCCCACACCAGCACGGAGCCGTTCTGATGGCTAGTCGCCAGCAGTTTTTTGCCGCGCGAAAACGCCAAAGCCCTGGGACGGCTGTCGTACTCGGCGATGCGATAGGTCTCCTTTCCAGTTGATGTTTGGAAGATGCGTATCGCGCCTTCGTGGCCGGCAGCGGTGGCGAACCACTGACCGTCCGGCGAAAAAGCCACCGGCCCGGCTCCGCCTTCTGGCAGGTTGATCTCTTGAACGACGGTGTCGTCGTCGAGGCGTCGCAAGGCGATCACGTGATTCTGCGCCGCGGAAACACGAGTTCCACCACTCGCCAGCCGGGTCTGAACGCCCCGGGACCAGCGGCTGGTGAGTAGCAGACGGTTGTCGGGCGAGATGGCCAGGTCCACTAGATGCCCCGCCTCGGGTTGGAACTTTCGCATTTCTTCCCCCGTTCGCGTCTCAAACAGGTGTATCGTCCCCAGGTTGAGCACGAACTGTGATGCGCCCGGCGAAAACGCTGATTTCCCAAGCCGGAACGACATCCGTGATCCAAATGGGTCGGCTGCCGGTTCTTCGGAGTTGAGGTCGATCCCCGACGGAGCGAGACGATACTCCTCAAGCGCCTTGCCTGTCTTTACGTCCCAGATATAGACCCGTAAATCGTCGCCCCAGGAAGCGACCCGCCCTCCGTCTGGGGAAAAAGCCACGGCTCGATGTCCGCCCAGCGCGCCGTGCCCGGGCCAGCGGTAAATTTCCTCTCCCGTGGAGGCGCGGAAGAGCCTTACGGTGTCGTCCAAGCTGGACGATACCAGGTGCTCGCCATCGGGCGAGACCGCGCAGGCGCGGATCCAGCGCGTTCCGCTCTCCTCCCCCTCGCCGGGGCGAAGAACGCGAGTCTGTCGTCCAGTGCGCGTCTCCCAGAAGCGAATGGTTCCGTCGTCGCCTGCGGTGACCAGGCGGCCACCATCGTCCAGGAAATGAAGGATCGCGGGGGCGGCTTCGTGACTGGGCCGCTCGCCCGTCATCCTCTCGCCTGTCTTGACGTTCCATAGGTCGAGCGTGCCATCCCAACTGCTGACGCCGGCCAACGACGCTCCGTCAAGCGAAAAGGCAAGGTTCGTAACACCTCCAAATGACGTTTCGAGCGTCTTCCACGGCTGAGCCGTCGCCAGGCTCCACAACACCACGCCGCCCCCTTGGCTCCGGTCCCGGGTGACCGCCAGCAGCGCTCCATCCGGCGAGAAGGCCACGTCCCGGGCGTAGTTCCGCTCTCCTGCTTCATTGCTCAGATCCTTCTGTATCCTCCCTTCCCTTGTCGCGATCAATGCGACTCCACCGCGACCGTCTACGCCGACCGCGAGTACGGAGCTGTCGGGCGAGAAGTCCATGGAGATCGCATGGCGTCGCTCGCGTTCGTCCGCCAGTCGAATTACCCGCGGCTCTTCGCCAGACGTCCACCGCCAAAGCACCACAAGGTTGCGCCCTCCAAGCGCAAGAGTGTCCGAATCCGGCGAGAACTTCATCACCCGAATGTTCCAACCGCGGTCCACCTGATGCGTGAGCACTTCGATGCCGCCTTCCACGTCCCAAACCCGGAGCTTGCCGTCGCCAGCCAGCATCGCGACGGTCGAGCCGTCGCCGCTGATCGCGAGATTGTCGCCGAGGCGTTCTGCCTCTTCGATCTGCATTCGCGGCTTGCCGGTCTCGGTGTCAAAGACGCCAAGGCGATATGAGAACGCCCGTTGCTCTTCGTGAAAACGAAATCCGCTCAAGGCCAGCCATCGTCGATTTTGGCTGAGCGCCGCGGCGTTAGAGTTGCGGGCGCTCGCCTGAACCTTACGGAGCAGTTTGCCCGTGGCTGCTTCGTAGTAACACAGTTCGCCGGCGGGAGTCACAGCCAAAAGTTCGCCCTGCGGCGTAAATGCAACCTGTTGGATAGAATCCTGTCGCCGATAGCGCACGGTGCCTAAACGCGAAACGGCTCCAGGAGGCAAAGGATCGCCATACTGGTCCGCCTTCGCTTCGGCCCCTGAGGAAGCCGGCGAAGAGGGCTTCTCTTCCGGCTCCGCAGCGATGGCCGCGGCGGTCGTGGCGACCAGACCGCATGTAAATGCGACAAAGTGATAGAAGGTGTGTTTCGGCATGGCTCATCCACCCGAGTTGAGAGGAGGCTCTTTCCGGGAAACAGGCAACGAGATGATTGGAACGAGAGGAGCACCGCCACTGTAGTGCATAGACTATTCGGCAACAAGGAAAAAAGGCCGGCCACCGCCCGCCCGTTGCACGGTGACACGCTCATCGTCGAGACCGGCGGCGGCCCGCGGACGGAGAAGCATGCGCCGGCGGAAGCGGGCCGCTCATCGCCGTTTTCATTTCCGCAATCCTGGAGGAGAGCGAGCCGACCATTCGCGGCGAAGAGGCGGGCTACGTTAAGCCGGTCAAACTCGCCCCCGCACACCCACGTCCCGCAGGGCCGCTGATAATAGACGTGGTACTCGCAACGGGGGAGGACGGGCGGGCGGTAGCAGCCATAACTGAGCGGCGCGCCATAGCCGGGGCGATGTCGCCAGTCGCGGCCATATCCGCCGAAACCAGCTGGTTGTACGGATACCGGCTTTGGAACTTGGAACGCGGCGAAGGGCCGCCGATCCCCGCAGGGAAACCGAAGTCACCGGCCGATGCGCCGAACCGACGCCAATGGTCAGCAGGCACGCCGCCACGACAGCAGGAAGCGTCTTCATAACTCGACCTCCGGGGGAGAAAGGGGTGAACCAGGAGTATGTTGAGGACCGTCCCGTCTGCTGCTGTCCGAACGTCAATTGACGGGGACGGGGAAGCCCGCGTATGGGCGGAGAAGGAGTAGGCCGGTAGAACCAAGTTCCTAAGGACGACGACTGGGCAGGCGCTTGCGCCGCCCCTCCGATCGAAGCTCTTGTGCGTTACGAACACATCCAAACGGCCCCGCTTTACCTGCTCCTCGTCGCCGTCGGTGTCGGAATGCTCGGCGCAGCGTGGCTCACTCCCATGGCGTTCGTGAGGATCGTTTTGCTTTGCAGCGGGGCGCTGATGTTTCTGCTCGCAGGATCATTTCGCCAATTGACGGTGAGGGATGCAGGGGATCACCTTCTGATCCAGTTCGGTCCGCTGCCGCTGTTTCGGCGGCGGATCTGGTACGCCGAAATCGACAGGGTGCAACGGAGCCGCACGACCGTACTCGACGGCTGGGGCGTTCACCTCAGTCCCAGCGGCGGGTGGACGTGGAACCTGTGGGGATTCGATTGCGTGGACGTGTACTACAACCATCGGAAAAAGGTGCGCATCGGCACTGACGACGCGGTGAGGCTGGAGGAATTCCTGCAGCACCAAATCGCCCACCGGCTGTGAGGCAGGGAACCGATGACCGGAAACGACGACAAGCTAAAACTGGGCAAGGGCGCGTTTTTCGTCAAGAGGCAAATCTGCCGGCTCTCGCAGGAAGACGAGACGTGGGAAGCTGATTTCTGTCCGCTGTCCAAGCCGACGATGCAGACCTCCACCGAGTACGCCGGCTTCGTCGTCACGCAGGCTGACGGCATCTTGCTCGCGAATTTGCACATTGAGCGCCGTCCCACCGTCAACGATCTCGCCACGCTGCTCGCTCACGCCATGCGGCGACCGCTGTTCGGAGACTCGCATCGCCCCCGACGAGTTCTTTTGCAGGGCCATCCCCAGTGGCGGGAGTTGTTCCGGCATTTGAAGGAACTTGGGATCGAAGTCGTCGTGGAGGACGAGCTTCCGAGGATCGAGCAGGAGTTAGAATGCTTACTTCAGCACATGCGCAAGAGGCGATCAACCGGAGCGCGGAAGCCGACCGCCAATCAGGAGATGATAGAGCAGGCGTTCCCGGCAATCGCCATGTGGATCGACGGCGAATACGGCCACATTGAGATCGGCGATCAGGAGGGGTTCGGCTTCATTGCCAGTGCGCTCGACTACGGAGGACTCGTGTTCGAGGACGAGAAGCCGAGGACGTTCGCCGAAGCGATGGCGAGTCTGGAGAAGGCGCTGAGTGCGTGGTTCGAGAGGGAAGGCATCGCTCTCGACGAGGGTCGGGTTTGACCCCGCGGAAACCGGGCGATGATCCCGCCGGAGCGCGACAGCGCAGGTTCGGCGGAGTTTCACGAAAGAAGCCCTCGCCCTGAGGTGGGGCAAGGGCTATTGAATTTACTCCTCCCTAAAAGTAGTCGTCCCGGTTCACGCCGTCAAAACCGGCCCGACTTGAGGCAGCAATTCTTGAACCGCGCGCTGCTTCCGCACGGACAGAGATCATTCCGTCCGAGCTTCTCCTCCAGCAGCTTGTCGCCGCGGATGATGCGGACGCCTCGCTTAACCTGCGTTTCGGAGGGGAACCCCTTCCGGCGTTTGCTCATCGTCTCGAAAAAATGGCTGTTCGTCGTGGTGGTTGTGTCGCATGGCGCACCTCCCTTCGTGGAACGGATCAGCCGCATAGACACGGGACGCGGGAAGAGGTTCGGAGCGCCGCCAAGCCCGACCTTGGGGGCAACCTTGCGCGTCAGCGCTTTCGTCGCACCGCAACTCTCGTCCCCAGTCCCAATGACCGCCGCAGCTTTAGGGCGTCTTGCTCGAACGCCGTTTTCTTCCCGTCGCCCTTGGGAGACGGGCCCAACACTGGCAGCGCCCACCCCTCGCTTTTTGATTACGGCCGGGCCGACGATTCGAGTTCATGGATTTGGAAGCAGTTTCAAAGACTTCAGGAAGTCCTCGGTTTTCTGCAGCGTGTCGAAATAAAGCTCACGGTCGAACATCAGGTAGCCGTGCTTGCCGGCATCGTAGGCGTCGAGTTCGCAACGGTTGCCGGCCTGCTGCATCGTCCGCCGAAACGCGTCAGCTCCGGCGAACGGCGTGACCGTATCTCCCGTGCCGTGGAAAACCAGCGTGGGAGGGACTTTTCCTCGCACTTGATGAACCGGGGATAGCTCCCGCCAGCGGTCGCCGATCTTGGCGCTCCCGTATCCAGCCGGCGACGTGTCGATGACCGGGAACAAGAGTACGAGTGCATTGGGAACGCTTGATGTCTCGATCGCCTCGCCCTCTTCATCGACGCCGCCGAACAGCGCCGTACCGGCGGCGATGTGCCCGCCGGCCGAGCCCCCGCTGACGATGATCTTGTCCGGATCTACGCCCAACGACTCCGCATGGGCCCGCACAAAGCGTACGGCGGAGCGGCCGTCCTTCACGCAGTCAAAGACCGTGGTTCCCTGCTTGGCGTCCAGCAGCCGGTACTGAACGCTGATCCCCACGCATCCCCGGCGGGCGAAATGCTCGGCGAACGGGTACATCCGCCGCGGCTCGCCGCCGGTCCAGCCGCCGCCGTGGATCACCAGGAAGCAGGGCCGGCGATCCGTGAGCTTCCAGTCCTCCGGCTCAAAGACGTGCAGGTAAAGCTCCCGGCCGCCGGCCTTCTTGTAGATAATCCGCCGCATCGGTTCGAGCCTGGCGGCGATTTCGCCCACCGGGTCGAGTCTCCGGGATGTGGTGGAAGCCGGCTCGGGGACGGCGGCATGCTGGACGATGAACTCGACGATGGGCGCAGAATCATCGAGCCCATGCGGATGATGCCCGACGCCCGGTTTGGCGATCAGCGTGATGGAGCCGCCCAGCTCACGGTAGCGGCGGGCGAGGACGCCGGTGTTCTCTTCCCAGGGGACGACATCGTCGGCGTCGCCATAGACGTGCAGGAGGGGAATCTTGGCCGCGGCGAGCGGTGTGAGGTTATCGACGGGATTCTTGTCGAATGCGAGTGCCTCCGCGTCGTTCTTGAAGCCATACCGCTCCAGGACGAGCTTCCAGTCCCGCGGGCTTCCCTTCCCTTTGCCTCGGCCGCCGGGCCAGCTTCTGAAGTCGCAGACCGGCGCATCGCCGTAGATGCAGGCGACCTTGTCGGGATTGGCCGCCGCCCAGTTGTAGCAGTACAACCCGCCGCGACTCAGGCCGACCAGCGCCGCCTTCTTCGCCAAGCCGTGTTTTTCCGTCAACTCCCTGTAGAACGCGTTCCAATGTGCGACCGCCGCTGGAGCGCCGAGCATGTCGGGGACGCGCATGTAGACGACGTGAAAGCCCCGCTTCAGCAGCGCCACATCGGGCTCCGGCTTATGGCCGAAGAATTCCCCGTGCCACACCCACGGACGTCCCGTGGCCGGCTGCCGCGGAGCGACCACCAGCACCGGTTTGCCGTCAACCTCGAAGTCGTAACGCTCGAAGCCGTACCAGTCGGTGGCCGTTCCAGGGAATGCAGCCGGGTTGGCGTCATTGGCGGTGCTGGATGTTGCAAGTAGCGCCCATGCAATCAGTGCGAGTTGCCCGGGACCGGTGGTGCGAGTGTTCCTGCGGTGCGTCACGGCGGGAGTTTCCAATAGTTGCGGAAGTGCGGTCGGGCCCTTCGGTTCAGGAGATGGAGCCGACGTGCTTATGCTGCGCCATGTGTCGCGCGAGCCGCAGTTCGATCATGCGGAGCATCAGCCCGGCCAGGCGACCGAGAATGTCGTCCGCCAATGGTACGTCCGGGAACAGCTCCCGCGTCTTGGCGTAGTAGGCATCGACGGATCCCGGGGTCGGCTGGGTGAGTGCTACTTCCGTCAACGCTCGCAGGTAGGTCTCGAAGCTAACCTCGCCCAGGCGATCCAGGATCTTGCGGGCGTGCTGTTCGCACTGCTCAGCGTTGAAAACAGCGCAGGCGTCGATGTACGCTTCCATCGAACAGCTCAGCAACGCCTCGGTGGTGATTTGTGTCCGCCGTGAGTGGCATATGTCCAGGGCGGCGTCAAAGCGCCGAACCTCCTCCTCTGAGAACTGGTGCTGGTTCTCCTCGGAGATCATCAGGCCGGTCTGCTCGAAAGCGAAGATCAGAGCAGGATCAACGCCGAGGGACCGCAGTTTCTTCGCGAGCAATGGCCTGTCGTGCTCGGGCGTGTTCCGCTCGTCAATGCGATGGGCCGGACTCGCCGCGCCCCCGGATGGCCGAGCAGTCCTGCCGCAGCACTTTTTGAACTTCCTGCCGCTGCCGCACGGGCACGGTCCGTTACGGGAGACCTTTCGTTCCGCCATTCGAGAGTCGCCTCAATCACGTGCCGAGGGAGGCTGTTCGCGTCCTGGTTCCCAGCGGCGCTGGGCCCTTATAGCATCTCAAGTCGTCGTCTTCGTCGCCAGCACCGCATCGAGCGGGGACGGCGTGCGGCAGCCGACCACCTCGCCGAATCCAACTTGTTTCAGCAACGCCTCGTATTCCCCGAGCGTCCGCTCCCTGCCTTCGGTGCAGGTCAGCATGTTCAGATCCTGCATCTGCGCCCAGCGCGGGCCGGTCTTGTCGTCGTCTAGGAGTTTCTCGGCGATGAGCACCGCTCCGTTCGGAGGCAGGCTCTCGTAGATCCGCCCCAGCAGCTTGAGGATCTTCTCCTCCGTCCAGTCGTGCAGAATGCGGCCGAGAGCATAAAGATCTGCCTCCGGCAGCGGGTCACTGAAGAAATCGCCGGCCGCGACCTCAATCCGCTCGGAGACCGGAGACGCGCCGACGATCTCCTGCGCCAGCGGCACGGCGTCCGGCAGATCGAACACCAACCCCCGCAGGTTGGGCCAGCGCTGGCAGGCGGCGATGGCGAGGTGGCCCGTGGCCCCGCCGAGATCCGTCAGGCGGCTAAACCGGCTCAAGTCGAACGCCGTGACCACATGCGGCGAGCTGATGAGACCGAACCCGTGCATCCCCATCAGGAACTCTCGCTTCGCCTCCTCCGTCTTGAAGAAGTGCGAAAAAATGGGCCCTTCCCAGCCGTAGGTTTGCTTCCAGCGGTGCGTGCCTTCTCGCACGGCGTCTTCGAGGTTCGCCCACAAGCGCCACATCACGCTGTTCGAGTAGTTGATGTAGCCGGTCAGGCGCTGGGGGCTGGTCTTGCTGAGGTAAGCCGTCGCG
>JAHWKS010000133.1 GCA_019347795.1 Planctomycetota bacterium
CGGCGGGCGGCGGCGGCCACTGCGTCGCACCAGGACTGGTCGTTCGTCATCAGCCCCGCCACGTCGTTCCCCAGCGCCACGCAGCAAGCGCCGGTGAGCGTGGCCAGGTCGATGATCTTCGCCGCCCCCCGCTCCACCGCCACGTCCAGCACGTCGGCCAGCACCAGCCGGCCTTCCGCGTCGGTGTTGTGAACCTCAATCGTCTTGCCGGAGCGGGAAGTGAGCACGTCGCCCAGCTTGAACGACGACCCGCCGGGCATGTTCTCCACCAGCCCCACCAGGCCGATCACGTTCCGCGGAATCTGCAACTGGGCGATGGCCTGCATGGCCCCGACCACCGTGGCGCCGCCGGCCATGTCGCACTTCATGGTGAGCATGCCGTCGCTCGGCTTGAGCGAGAGCCCGCCGGAGTCGAAGGTCACTCCCTTGCCCACCAGCGCCAGCGGCGCCTCCCCCTTTTTGCCGCCGTTGTGGCGGAGAATCACCAGACGCGGCGGCTGCACCGAACCTTGGGCGACCGCCAACAGCGAGCCGCACCGCTCCTTCTGAAGCCGCTTCTCATCCCAGACCTCGATCTCCAGGCTGCACTCCTTGGCCATCTGCGACGCCTCGTCGGCGAACGACGCAGGATAGATGCGGCTGGGCGGCTCGTTCACGAGGCGTCGCGTAAGGTTGATGCTCTCTCCCAGCACGCGGCCCGAGGCGATCGCGCCTTCGCCGCCCGCCCACAGAATCTCCCGGTGGGGCGTGTACTTCTTCTCCTTCTTGTAGAGGTCCTGCCCCTGACACCCGACCACGGCGCCCGCCACGCCGCTTTCCATCAGATCATCCGACCAGCGGTCATCGAGGAAGAAGGCCACGCGGCCGCGATCTTTGTCCGCCAGGCGCAGCGAGGCGGCGCCCGCGGCGCGGAACGCCCGCCCGGCGTCCAATTCGCCGCGCTTCCCGAGCCCGACGAGTAACAGGACGTTCGCTTTGACGCCCGGCGGCGAGTGCAGCGGGAGCAGTTCGCCGTGCTTGCCGGTAATCTCCTTTCGCTCCAGCAGCCGCGAGATGACGCCCCCGACGGCCTGGTCCAGCGCCGCGGCGGCGCCCGCGGGCGTCTCGTCCTGATAGACGCCGACGACCACAGCGGCGGCGTCGATGTCGGCGGGGGAGCCTGAGGCGGCGCGCGTTTCCATAGCGGGCGATCTTTCTACGTCGAGAGAAACTTGTGCGAATGAGGCCGCGCGCGGCCTCTGACGTCGTGAGGCATTTTAACGGCCGAGCGCCGCAGCCGACAGAAGGGAATGAAGGTCGGCTTTTGCGCCGCGCCGGACACGTCCCCAGCGCGGAGCGAAAGGCGACATTAGTGCGCCGTTGTTCGGTCCGTGGTCAGGCTCGCTGGTTGCTCGTACTGCGCCAGCGGAATGTCGAGCGAGCGGAACAGGTGCAGCGGCGAATGGCTGGGCGTCTGCGGTCCGTACTCGGCGTACGTCGCCGTGTCCTTCTGGACGGTCGCCGTCACGTAGCGGACCAACTCCCGGAGGTTGACGATCCCGTCCACGCGACGCTCATCCTCCTCGCTCAACTCGCCGTCGGCGTGGCCGGACAAGCCCTCGCGGATGCGGGCCATGAAAAAGCCGTGTTGGCTGTCGGGCGGCTCGATCGCCAGCCGGCCGCTCTGGGTGGCGGTGACGATCAGCATGTGCGCTTCCCTCAGCGCCTTCAGCGACGTTCGCTCCTGCTCCAGCGCCTTCTCGGCGTCTACGACGTTGCCTGAGTGGCAGGCATTGAGGAAGACCACCTTGCGGCACGGGACGTCAGCCAGGCGCCGCAGTTCGGTCCAAGGCACACCGAACTTCGCGATCTGCGCGTCCTCAAGGTTTCGGAATCGATCATCCGGAGGCACGAAGTAGAACTCGTCGCCGATCGCCACGCCGTGCCCGCCGACGTACATCACCAGGAGGTCATCCGGCCGGGCCGTCTTCTCCAGATCGGCGAGGATCTGATCGATCTGCCGGCGCACGCCGTCGACGGTAATCCGGCGATTCAAAAGCGGCGGATAGACGTTCCCCTTTTCGTAAAGACCGACCGTGTACTTCTGGAGGTCTTCGGCAAGTCCTTCGCCGTCCGCCACCGTGTACTTGACGGCGAAAGCCTGCGGATATTCGTCGGCGGCGATCGTGAACATGTGCAGCCGCGGCTTTCCCTGCGATGGCTCAGCGCGGAATACCACGGACTTCTCGGCGAAGACTCGGCCGGGCGGAGCGTCCGGATCGGTCCCTTCCGTCACCTCGACCAACAGGGCATTGTAGGTCTCGGGCGCGCTCGTCCGCCAGGACACGATTTCCTCCAGCGCGCTCGGTTGGCGCCGTCCCCCGAGGATCGCCGCCGCGTTCAGATACGCCCGCACCTGATATTGGGCGGGCGTGGTCCCCAGCGGGTAGACGATCCGCGCCCGGATCGTGATCTCCTCATCGCTCCCAAAGGGACCGCTGCCGTCCAGCGGCGTGAGGATCTGGATGTCGGGAGTCCTCATCAGGGCCCGGCTCAGCAATCCGTCGAGATTGACCGTCGCGCCGCGAGTGCGGGCGATGGCGGCGGCCATGTCGCCGGTGAGGAACAGTTGGCGCAGCGTGTCGGGTTGCTCGAACTGACCGCGAAGCTGCTCGGCCGTGAGAAATTCCGGCGTCACGTCCCGCCCCATGTTGAACTGCCAGCCGAAGAGTTCGCCTCCCGCGGGCGAGGCGGCGTAGGGGCCTTGCGGTGTGAAGAGCGCCCACTCGCCGCGGATGTCGGCGAAGAGCGTCGCCGCCGGCTCCCACGCCGGAACGATCTGCGGGAGCGCGATGTCTTTCCCGTTTCGGCGGACGGTGATCGACAGTTGCTCAAAGACGGTGGAGCGCTCCAGGGCGGCAAAGATGTCGGCCGGCGTGGTGAAGCTGCGCACCGCGCCGTTCTCCACTTTATCGAGGCGGACGATCACGTCCCCCGGCTGCATTTTCCGTCCCGCTGCGATTCCGGCCTTTCGGGTGCGGGCTACCAGGACGCCCTGCGGCCGCTGTTCGAATACGGCGCCCCACGCAGGCGCTCTTTTGAAGCGTTGCCGATCGGCGGCGATGTCCTCCCACTGCACCAGCCCGTCCAGGCTCCAGATCTTCACCGTCTGATCGAACGACGCGGACGCCAGGTATCGGCCGTCGGCGGACACGCTCAGCGAGAAGACGACGTTGGAATGGTCGCGATAGTACCGCAGGAGCGGACATTCGCCGTCAGGAACGAGTTGATAGATAAAAATGCCGTTCTGATGGTTTGTGCCTACCGCCACGGCAAACGGACGTTGGCGGTGCGAGAGAAAGCAGTAGCACTGCGCTTGTCCCTGCTTGTCGGGGTCAAGTTGGATAAAGCACTTGTAAGTGCGCTCGTCCAGCTTGAGACTTAGATCGAGCCGCCGTCGATCACGAGATTCCTCAACGGTCCAGTCGCCGGAGTCGGCGCCGGAGCCGGCGGTGGCGCCGGCCGTGGGAGAACGGAACCGCGGCGGATGCTCGGCTTCGCGAAGCAGCACGCCCCGCGAGAGGTCGAAGACCCGCTCCACGTCTCCGTAGGCGTTGAAAAGGGAGAACTCGTGCGGTCCGAACCCAATCTGATAGCTGCCGTCATCGGCGAAGGCCACCTTGCCCAGGCTTTCCCCGACGCCTTTGAGCGGAAGCTTGTAGCTGTCGCGCCCGGTAAGCGGGCTCTCCAGGACGTTCCCGTTCCCATCCCGCAGGGCGAAGACCAGGATCGGGGATTTCTCATCGCCGCAGCACGCCAGCCATTTTAAGTCGGGACTAACCGTGCAGGCGTAGTTATCCAGGCTGAACGAGGTCTGAACTTCATCGACTTTTTGCGGCGGCGAAAGGCGCCAATGCTCCAGGAAGGCGACTTCCGCGCCTTCGTTTTCCTGTCCCGGCTTGAGCCCCACGCCGAGTTGCTGTTGGAGCCGGGTCGCGACGAACAGCGTCTCATCGGGACCGAACGCCACATCGAGCGCCTCGCGCCCGCTGCGGAGGACTTGCGGCTGCTGCTCCTCGGTTCCTTCCCAGAGATAGACCGAGCCGCCCTTGTCGGCGGTGGCCCAGCGAAGGCTGTTGGAGTCGCGGACGATGGTGGTGATCGCCCCCTCGTGCACGAACCGCAACAGCCGCGGCGCCGCGACTCCGCGAGACAAATCGTAGATCGCGATACCCCATTGATCGGCGCCCGGCCGGCCGATGGGAATCGCCGCCGCCAGCGTGTCGTTGTCCAGGAACGTGATCGCCCGGTAAGGACGCTCGGTGGTTTCCGCCCGCGAGAGTTGCCTCCGCGAGAAATCCGCCACGCTCCACAGCCACAAGTCGCCCAGCACGCTCACGGCGGCCAATCGCGATCCGTCGGGCGAGAGCGCCAGCCCGCCCGTGGCCAGCGAGCTTTGCAGCCCGTCCAGGGTCGTCTTCGTGACGCCTTGAGCGGCGTCGTAGAGCATGATGTCGCCCCCCTGCCCGCGAGCGCTCACGCCGCCGATAGCCAGCAGCCGCTCCCCGGCGGGAGAGGCAGTGGCCAGGTCGACCACGGCGCCGCGCATGCCGCGGCTGATCTCCCAGTGGAGCGATTGCACCGGGTCGGCGGTGATCGTCCGCCGGCGGCGGCCGCGCTCGCGAATCTCCCAACCGAAGACGACCTTATCGAGTCCCGCCGAGTAGAGCCGCTGCGAGTCGGCCGAGAACACCAGGGCGCGGACCTGGTTGGTGTGCCCGCCGGCGTTGAGCAAAAGTCGCGGCGCGCCTTCCGGCGTGCGGCGCGGGTCATCCTGGGCGAAGACGACGGTCGCGGCGACGCAGGTCAAACACGCCGTCGCGGCGGCGAGACGCGTGAAAGCCATTCCCATATCCGTGTTGGAGATGTCGGAACAAAAGCGCCCCCGGCACGCTGCCGGGGGCGTTCGGGAAGCCCGACGCCTAAGCGAGGGGAAGCAACGACTGAGTTTCCCTCGCTTACGCGTCGGGCTTCCACTGCTCGCAGTTATTCCGCCGCGGGAGGCGGCGGCGGGAGCCGATCATAGCGGATGCTGATGATCTCTCGATCCACGCCGAACTTCGCATTGATCTCGCCCAGCTTCTGCTCCACGATCGGCCCCCTGGCGGTGGCCAGCGCCAGCGTCGAAGGCTCATCTTCCGGGAAGCGGCTCTGCGGGTCGTTTGTATTGATGGCGGAGCAGAATGTGGCCGTGATGATGCCCACGGCGTCGTCGATCTGCAGCGCGCCGTCGCCGCCGTTCTTCACTTCGGCCACCGCCGCTTCGCCCACGTCGGCCACTTTGAACGAGTATGAGGCCGCGTTCGTCTTGTGCCAGCCTTTGATAATGGCGCCTTCCGATCCTGGGGGCACAATGATCTTGCCCAGACGCTGATAGCCGGGATTCTCGCTGAACGTGAAGATGTTCAGCCCGTCGATCGTCACGGTGGCGCCCGCCAGTCGGCCCGTGTTGTTCAGCAGGCGGATGGCGTAGACGTCGCCGATGTCGAGCGAGATGAACAGAAATCCGTCTTCATCATCCACCGGGACCGGCTCGTAAACGCCGTCCGGGCCTTTGCGGAGGATCTCCATGCCGAACTGCCCCGTCTTGTCGGCCCGCACCAGCGATTTGGGAGGCGCGGCGACCAGCTTGTTCGCTGGCTGCGGCTTGACGACGGGATCTTTGGTGGGCGGCGAGGCCTCGACCTCGGGCTTCGGCTCGGTGAAGCTCGTCTCGAACGTCTTGTCCCGCTCCGCCGGTTTGGTGGCGAGCTGGCCCGTCCCCCCCAGCAGCACGGCCAGGTCGGAAACGTTGAAGATGGGCGCGGTGCAGCTTTTGCGAAAGATGCCCCCCTCGTGGATGTTCACGAGGATTTCCACCTTCTTGGCCACTTCGTTGAAGCGGAACTCACCGGTGCAGGAGAACTTCGCGCGGCGCTTGGCCTGAATGTTCTTCGTCTCCAACTCCTGGAGCAGCTTCTCCTTGACTTGGAGCGTGGCGACCCCGCCCGGAGGAATCGAGGCGAAGGCGCCCATGGTGAAGTCCTGAACGCCTCCGTTCTCCGTAAGGTACGCGGCGACGTCGTCGGCCACCTGCTTCACGGCGGTGGCCAACTTGCCGTCGTCCTGGGCTTGTTGGGCGAAGAGCGGCGAGCCGCCGAGGGCAACCCACGCCGCCATTAGCAAGGCAATTCCGGAAATTCGCTGGAGGGTCGTTCGCATTGGGGGAAAACTCCTTGGGATTCGGTTGGCCCGCACTATCTCTCTAATGCACATTTAGTCGATCGCCCCGACAGGCTTCAGCTTCGAGACGACATCTTGGAACTGCGAGTTGCCTCCTCGTCCACGTTCCTCCCACGTTTCGCGCTTGATGATCCCCCCCTTTTCGAGGAGGGTTCCGATCAATGCACGAACTTCGCCGTTGGCTTGGATCTGGAGCCGGAGCAGAGCCGGATCAAGTGCCGTGGCGTCTGAGTTGTGGATGTCCAGTTCGGCGGCCACGTCCATCGGCGTCAGGTCGGCCCGGTATCGCAGGGCGACTTCTCCGACCGGCTCGTAGGGAAATGCTCGCAGCTCGGCGGTGGTGGTCACCGGCAGGAACGGCTTCACCGCTTCCAGCAGGGCCTCCAGGAATCGCTCCTCGTCCTTCCGCAGCCGCTCGTTCATCTGGTCGATGGGCGTGTACAGGTCGGCCACCTTCTCCATCAAATCGCCGTTTCGCACGAAGGCGCCGGCCACTTCGTCCGTGAACCGCACCATACCGTGCTTGTGGCAGCCGATGCAGGAGATCCCCGTGACCACCGCCGGCGTGCCGGACCACTTGTTGGCGTCGCTGACGATCTGGATCGGTCCTTCCGAAATCCGCTTCTTCTCTCCGTCCACCAGCAGGTAGCCCTGCAGGCCGTTGGGGAGCGCAAAGATGATCTCTCCGCCGTCGTGCGCGAAGGCGAAGTCCGGGAAAGGATGGCCTTCAAAGTCCGGGCCCAGGGGACGGCGAGCGACGTCTCCGTCTCCGGAGCTGGTGGCGAAGTCGTAGCTGATCCAGTACGACCCGTGCAGGCCGCGGTGGCGATCCAGCACCCGGTTGCTGACCGACACCTTGCTCCGCTTCACCGCGCCGCGCATCAGGTCGGGCGTCTCAAAGTCTTCTTCCGCATCCACCTCTAGTTGCTCCTCGAGCGCCAGGGCGTTGTCGGGAAGCTCCAGCAATTCGTGATATAGCGGCGGCCGGGAGGCCTTGGCCACGAACCAGTCCGCCCGCACCCGCAGCTTCGACAGATCCGAGCCGGCTAGCCTTTGGATTTCCTGGCTGATTGACCGCAGCTTCGGATCGAGGTCGAAACGAATGCCGTAGGGATAGCCGATCTTCCGCTCCTGTCCCCCGAGGTCGTTTCGCTCGAAGAGCTTGCTCCAGTGGTCGGCGTCGGTCCAGTCCAAATCGCGGAGATCAACCACGTACACCGTTTGCCCGGAGTCCACGGGCTGCGGGATGACGATCTCGCTTTCCCACGTC
Organism: Planctomycetota bacterium; assembly: GCA_019347795.1. Taxonomy (GTDB): domain Bacteria; phylum Planctomycetota; class Planctomycetia; order Pirellulales; family Pirellulaceae; genus JAHWKS01. The sequence continues at coordinate 7,532 of JAHWKS010000133.1, forward strand.
AGGCTGTTGATCAGCTTCGACAGCGCCGCCTTGTACAGCGCCAGCTCTTCATCGCTGATGAGCGTGTTGTTGTGCACGTGCGTGAAGCTGAAGTACCGCTGGTGCGGCCAGGACGACTCCGGCAGCGCCCGCAGGTGCGCGAGGATGGCGGACTGCGTGTCGTACTCGCTGACGTAGCCGCGGGCGATCTGCCGCTGCGGCCAGCGGGGGGCGCCCGCCGCGATCCAGGCCTGCATCGTCTCTTGCTCCTCCTCGGTCAAGCGCGGCTGCGACTTGGGAGGCATCGTGCCGCTGATGATCTTCTTCCAGATCATCGACTCGCTCAGGTCGCCCGGGACCAGGAATCGCGTCAGCTCGTCGGCCCGCGGCGCCACAAGCGAGGCGTAATCGTCGAAGTCCAGCCCCGGCGTTTCCAGCCGCTGCCGCCCGTGGCAGGCGTAGCAGTGCTTGCGGAACACACCCTCGGCCTTTACCGCCAGCGCCTCGTCGGCGCCGGGCCATGCGGCCCCGGAGCGAAGCCAGGCAGCCAGCGATTGTTTCTCTTCCAGGGTCGGTTGCGGCTTGCCCTCGGGAGGCATGTCGGCATCGACCAGCACGCGCGCCCACAGAAACGAGGTTTCGGCGGAATCGCCCACGAGCGGCTCGCCCGATTCGCCGCCGGCTTGAAACGCCTCCGCGTTATCGAGCCGGAGCCCGCTTTTTTGCACGTCGGGACCGTGGCACGCGACGCAATACTTTTGCAGCACCGCGACCGCCTGCCGGCCGACGTCCTCGCTGGCCGAGGCGGATCGGGCTCCACACGTCGCCAAAGCCGCGATCGCCGCCAAGGCGGTCAGTTGTCGAATCAAGCGAATATCGAACATAGACATATCCTGGCCGAAAAGTGAGCGCGGAGTGCTTACGCTAAAGATAAATCCGCATCCGCGCGCACGACCGGTCAAAAAAACGGACCCCGGCGAAATTCGCCCGCGCCCTGGCGGCCCCGCGGAGCAATCCGCACAACCGGCGCGATTGAAGTTTCGCGAAAGTCCCAAGGGCGAACCCTGCACATCCAAGGGCGAACCCTGCACATCCAAGCGGGAAAGGAAGGCGAAATGTTACACCGCCTGACATGGTTCCCGTGACGGCATCCAAGCCCCCACCAATCAGGGCTATTCTACGACGCCAATACCCGCCAACGCAAGCAGCGCGCCGCCAAGGTTTCCCGTCCACCGGCCTGGTTCGATCGACGCGGTTCATCTCGATGGATCGGTCGACCCAGTTGCCCGATCCGCTCACCGACTATTTCACCATCAGCGGCTCGGCCATCGAGGACGCCGACTGAGATATCGGCAATCACTGCGCGTGCAGCGCTGGCCATGGGGACTGAGCGGCGGCGATTTGCGGCGAACCTTACTTTCCCGGCGTTCGTCTAACCCCTCGGCGGCCTGAAGCGGCGCCCGCAACGCCTGACAGCCCGTCGCCCCGTAGATATACTTAAGACGGCGGCAAAAGAGGTCGCCGCCGGCGGGCTGCGGCCTGCTTCCATTTAGATTTCAACAGGAGGTTCTTCTCTCCGTGTACGAAACCGAGCGTTCGCAAAGCGTCGCCAGGGAAAAAACGATCCTCGTTCGGGTGGTCCTGCCCGAGCATCCTTACGAGGACGAGCCGCTCGAAGAGCTGGAAGGTCTGGCCTCCACCGCCGGCGCCCGCATCGTCAGCGGGCTGCTGCAGCGCCGCGAGCGGCCGGACGCCTCCACCTATCTGGGCAAAGGAAAGGTGGATGAGCTCAAAAACCTGGTGGAG
>JAHWKS010000134.1 GCA_019347795.1 Planctomycetota bacterium
ACGCCATACCTCGGCGTCGTACCCGTGCGGCTCCAAAATACTATCGGAAAGGGTGGGCGATTGGATCTCCATCCGCTCGTACGGATCTACAGTAACTAATGGAAAGACCACCTTAATCCAATAGGCACCGGGACGCTCAAAGGCAAGTTTACTTTTGCGATCCTCGTCGACAAGAACCCGCCGCATGTAGCATCTGGACTCGTTCGGAGCAAGCAATTCCGGTTGCCGTTGGCCAATATTTACAGTCCAAACGATAGGCAACGTCCATTTTCGAAAATTCTTTCCATCGTCCGAGATATAGATCTCAATTTCAGATTCAGCAAACACCGGGAGCATCCGAAGCGGATCCCTCCCCGTATTTCTCACCGACGCGTTTAACACGACTGGCTCCCCAACGAGAAACCGCTTTCCTGGTGCGCCCAAGCCGACGCGGACGCCCGCGTTTGTCGGTAGCTCCATAAGCGTGCAGATGAGTAACGCCCCTGCCAACGATGTAGAGCGATTCTTTCGAAACATTTGCGATTTCCAAGCGAATGCGTTCTCAGGAGGCGGGCTTATTGCTGGTGCGAATGTGCCGCAAATAGTCTTCCGTGTAACGGCTAAATGTAGCTCCATCGACCTCGTAAAGAGTAACAGGATGGCTCCCATTATTGCCGACTGCGTGGGCCACTTCGTGAACAACGATGTCCTGCTCAAGTTGCGCCGTAGGAACTTGGCTCTCCCATGAACGGTCGCGGATGGTTTCCATAAAAATGAACGACCCGCCAATTGGAAGCGCGGTTCTACCTAGCAATGTTGGGGCCTCCGAATCCGGGTCGTTATCCCCCGCCACGACGCCATTCTCTGTCGCGCGACCCTGAAATGCAGCGAGGACGTATGCGACCCAATACTCGGCGGAATTATCGCCTCTCGAATCCCACTCGAACAACTGCGAAGGATCCCCAACGTCAAAATCGACCGTTAGGTCAAACGGCACCCAGTTATTTGTGTATTGTAAATCCTGATAATAGGAGACCTCGATAAAGGCCTTCTCCATCGCGGGCCCAAGTTCGCTCGTATCCGGCATATCAACGTCGTCGCCGTCAAGCCAACCGTCATCGTCCCAAAGTTCTGCATTCCCTAAAGGCGGCAATACGGGATTCCCTTGTGCATCGACAAGATTGTCAACGATTACGCTGTTTTGAGCACTGCTAAGGACCACAAAATCCCCGCTGCTTGCTATCAAGTTCCCACCCTCGAAGCGATTCAGATCATCGGTAAGTTGATTCTGGAGAGTAACGGTGCTCGTGCCATCCTGATTATCGGTTACACCGGTGATGACAACGTGGACGATGTTGCCGCTTACCTGCCCCATCGACTCGACCTCCATATGCAGCCGGCGCCACACGGTGAGCGTCGGCGTCGCTTGGATCCCATGCGCCTGTGCAGGCGCCGGGCCGCTTTCATCCAGTAGGAACTCTTCGGGATCCAGACTCTCCCACGTCGTATTGTCATTGGCATCGTAAAACAACCGGCTGAAGTCATCGTCAGCTAGGGGTTGGACCTTGAACAGTTCCGGTTGGCGCGGAGCAGCCGCGGCGCGAAAATTGTTGCCCGGTTGAATCCAGTTGATTTCGAAGGTTGGACGAGCTCGGCCGTTGGCGTCGGTGGTGACCGAGAAAGGCAAAACGGCCGCGGGGTCCACGCCGTTGTTCGTGGGAAAATTGTCGGCGTTTAAATCGCCCACCGCCTGCCCATCATCATCGATGGGTCCATCGTCGTCCGTGGCGTCGTCAACGTCGAACTTCCAGAGGTAGAGCGTTACATTCGGCAGTGCAGGCGTAATGATAATCTCAATGTCGACCTTCTTTCGCGCATCGCCCCCAGGCGCCGTAGCGTCGGGATAGAAGCGCGTCTGGCCAGCGGCATCGACCGTTAACTCGCCCGCTTCGGCGGGATTGCCGGCAGGATTGTCCGCGTGGTCCACCCACTCGATGCCGTCGATTTCCGCGACGTCTTTGTCGTCCTCTTCGGCCGGGTCGGGAATGAATTGGACCGCGAACTCATCCTGAATGCCTTGGAGAGTTGTGTCCCGCACGGAGAACTCGATGATCGGCTTAATGTCCCACTTCGCTGCGCCCGGGTTGCCGATCGCCTTCTCGGGATTGTCGGTCTCTGCGAAGAGCTCCCAGCCGGCGGGGGCGTCGCGGTCCTGCCGGTACCAGCCGACCCATTCCTCGACCAAGGGAAAGCCGCTGGGCGTGTAGTGCCGCGTCCAGCGGAGCGTGTCGTGCGACCACGACACCTCGCCCGCGGGCACCGGCGTCCAACTCTCGTCCGCCAACTGGCGCTCGAGCGTCCAGTGCGTGATTTCCACGAAGAAAACCGTGACGGTCGCGGTATCCGTTCGTCCGCAGGCGTCTTCGACGGTATAGGTGAAACTGTCCCAGCCGTAAGCGTCGCTGTTGGCGTCGTAATTGACCCACGTCGATCCCACGATCGACGCCACGCCTTGCCCGTTGGAAGACGCTCCGACCGAAATGATCGAAAGCCCGGCGCCCTCGTCGTTGAAGTGCACGTAGAGGTCGAGCGACTCATCGGCGAAGGAGTAGTGAGTGTCGTCAGCGGCGACGGGAGGCGGCTCGCCGCTGCACGAGCCGGACCCGCTGCCGGAGCCAGAACCGCTAAGAACGCCGAAACTCAGGGCGCCGAATTCACTTCCGCCGTCGTGGGCGGAGGCGGTGGGCACGAGGCTCCCCGTCTCATCGTCGGAATGGCCCGCGCGGGCGTCGCCGCCTCGGCCTTCCCCTTCCGCCACGAGCGCCTCCCGGCCGGGGAAAGCGGGACTTCCGACGTTCTGAGCAGCGTGCACTTCCAACGTGCGCGGCGCCGAGGGCGCATCGACTACCCGAGCGGCGCCGCTCACATGGACCGGCGCTGCCGACGGACCGGAGCGCAACGCAGGAAGCGTGACCCCCGCCGCCGCGTCGCTCGAAGCTTCCTCGGCGGGCATGTCCGCAAAGAGCGATTCGAGAAGCGGATCGGCGATCACGGCGCCTAACGAGACGAAGGAAGGGCGGCATCGACCTCTAGCGGGGAAGTCCATTGCGGAACCGCGCGATCCTCGTCGCGCGCCGTGGACGCGGCGAAAGGTTTCGGCGCGGACGCCGTTGATTCGTGGTCCGCGGTGAAGCTCACGAGTTCCGTGTCCCCGATCGGGCGCCCGCGTCGGTCTGATTCTTCCGCCCCGTGCGTGAGGAACTCTGTAGCCACGGCCGGCTCGGCTGTTTCAAGCAAGTGCTGGCCCGCGAATAACACACCCAGACTCAGCACTTCTCCCGGCGAGGCCCGATTCTCCAGAAGTTCACCTCCTCCCCGCGGCAGGCGCGCCCGTCGCGGGCGAGGAAGCGGCGCATGACGCGTGCGCGAGAGGCGAAAGAAACGAGAAGACATCCGGCGGTTGTCTTTCGTCATGGCGCGACCTCCGTGAGATCGAACGAACGCCTGCCGAGCCGACTCAACCCGACCGGCGCTCCCTCCAGGAAAAGAAGAGAAGAAACAAGAGCAACAAGTGCGGGCTTTACTGTAAGTATCCGCCAGCATACCGTCTCGCCGCAGTCACGCAACCATTTTTTCGAGATTCTCGCTCGCAATACGATTTCTGGCGCCAGCCGCGATCGGGCGCGATGATCGGCAGTGAGTGGGCCACCCCCAAAACCGTCCGCTCCGGCTCCGAGCCCGAACACCTACAGGATGTCTGCGACCGCGATTTCACGTGCAAGTCGAGCGCCGCAGGGGGATTACGTAAAAAGGCTGTATGAGGCACAGAATTCGCGTTCAAGGTCGGGCGTGGATGAACTGCGGATCGAACGGAAGGTCGCTTTCTTGCGGCGACGCGGCAACTATCCCTGCCGGCCGGAGCGGGTCGAGGTCAGGGAGACGCACATGGCGTGGGTGTTCCTCACCGACTGCCGCGCCTATAAGCTGAAAAAACCGGTCCGCACCGACTATCTCGATTTCAGCACCGCAGAGGCCCGCCGCAAGGACAGCGAGCGGGAAGTTCGCTTGAATCGGCGTCTGGCGGCGGATGTCTATCACGGCGTCGCGCCGTTGTCGGTGGACCGACGCGGCGATCTGAACCTCACCGGCGACGGCGAGCCGATCGACTGGCTGACCGAGATGCGTCGGCTGCCCGAGGATCGCATGCTCGATGCGCTGATCGCGCGCGGCGCCGTTGATGAAGATCTGATTCGCCCCGCCGCGCTGAAGCTGGCGCGGTTCTACCGCGATGCAACGCCCGTGGAAATCGAGCCAAGGGATTATCGCTCGCGCCTCGACGAGGACCTTCGCGACTGCCGGCGAGCGTTGCTCGATCCCCGCTACCGGCAGGCGCCGGCACTGGTGCAATCGGTGTTTGCCGCGCTGGCGGGCGAACTCGCGCACGAGCCGGAACGATTCGATCAGCGCGTGGCGATGCGGCGCGTCATCGACGCGCACGGCGACCTGCGCCCGGAGCACATCTGTCTGGAGTCGCCGCCGGTGATCATCGACTGTCTGGAGTTCAACCGGAAGCTCCGGACGCTCGACGCCGCTTCCGACCTTGCCTTCCTCACGCTAGAGTGCGATCGCCTCGGCGCCGCGTTCCTCTCGGCGCCGATCTGGTCGGCCTACCACCAACACAACGACGATCCCTTGCCGAAGCGGCTGCGATCCTTCTACGAAAGCTTTCACGCCTTCGTGCGGGCGAAGGTCGCGATTGGGCACTTGGACGACGACTACCCCTCGACGCCCGCCAAATGGATCGAGAAGGCGACCACCCACTTGCGCATGGCCCGGCAGCGGCTCGACACGCTGCATGACGGCGGCCTGCAATCAGCGCGGCGTTAGCTCGCTGACCGAGCCGTTCTCATGCAGCAGCCGCCGGATCGCCTCGGCCACGAGCGACGCCGCGTCGAGCACGTCCAGCTTCGTCTTCGCCAGATGAGGGTCGAGCCGGAAGGGAGGCAGCGTGTCGGTCACGGCGACCCGATCGAGCGACGGGTCGGAGAGCACTTGATCGGCGTCGCCAATGAAGAGGCCATGCGCCGCGGCGGCCTGAACCTCATTGGCGCCGCGCTCTCGGCAGGCCTTCGCGGCGCGGAGCAGCGTCGTGCCGCTGCTGATCAGGTCGTCGATGATAATCACGCGCCGCCCTTCCACGGCGCCCGCGAACAGATCGCCGCGGACGATTTCCTCGCTCCGCGTCTTCTCCATGAAGGCGAAGGGGACCTCGCTCCCGATTTTCTCGCTCAACGCCTGCCGCACGAGTTCGGCCCGCTTGACCCCGCCCGCATCGGGCGACATCACCGTGACCGGCGCCCCGGCGGCGAGCGGGGCGAAATGGTCCGCAAACAGCGGCGCCGCATCCAGGTGCACCGTCTCGATCCGAAAAGCGTTCTGAAACGCGGCGAGGTTATGCACCTCCAGCACCACGACCCGGTCCGCCCCCACCGCTTCGATTAACTGGGCCAGGTAGCGGATGGTGGTCGGGTCGCGGGACTTGGTTTTGCGGTCCTTGCGGGCGTAAGCGAGGTAGGGCGAAACCGCGGTCACCCTGCCGGCGCCGGCGTCCCGCACCGCCCCCAGGAAGAACAGCAGACGGCAAAGTTTATCGTTGACCGATTTCTCCCGATCGGAGTAAAGCGACTGGATGACGTAAACATCCTTCCCGCGGACGCTCTCCAGCGGACGCGCTTTGTGCTCGCCGTCCTCGAACTGCCGCTCTTCGTGCTCGGAAAGGGGCGCGTTAAGCCGCCGGCCGACGTTCTCGCCGAACGCTCTCGTCGATTCCAACGCAAACAGAGAAAAGTCGTTGAGCTTCATCGGGAAAGCCGCGGAAAGCTTCTTCGGGAGCATCCAAGTTAACCGTGTGCAATCGCAATGCCAGCGACGGCGCCCGAGAGCGAGCGACCCGGCAATCTCAGAAACCGGCGCAATGGTTGCACACCAGGCAGAGAGCGAGGACGGCCGGAACAGCGTCATGAGGTTGTCGCTCGTTTTCACGAAGGAGCATTTCCATGAACGCCAGAACTTCGCAGGCGACCGCCGAAACGCGAATCCTCGACCTCCAGGACGTATCGCTGGAAGGCGATCTTACCGTTCCCGACGATGCCTCGGGGCTGGTCATCTTCGCTCACGGAAGCGGGAGCAGTCGCTTTAGCCCCCGCAACCGCTGGGTCGCAGAACAGCTTCAGGCGGCCGGCCTGGCGACGCTTCTCTTCGATCTCCTGACCGCCGAGGAGCACAAGGTAGACATGGTGACGCGCGAGTACCGCTTCGACATCCTGCGGCTGGCCGATCGCATGGCCCAGGCCGTGGATTGGGCGGCGAGCCAGCACCAGACGAAGGACCTGCCCGTCGGCTTGTTCGGCGCCAGCACGGGCGCCGCGGCGGCGCTGATCGCGGCGGCCCGGCGTCCCGGCCGCGTCGGCGCCGTCGTTTAGGCTCGACGACCGCCGCCGGCTGCTCGCGGAATTGGACCGCATCAAGCGGACGCTCGATACCAGCGGCTCGTTGGAAGGGACCGACAAGTTCCGCGCCCAGGCATTCGACACGATCCTCGGCGGCGTGGCCGATGCGTTCGATCTCTCCCAGGAGGACCCGCGCACGCTCGCCCGCTACGACACGGCGCCGCTGGTGCGTCCCGACCAGATCAGCCGCCGCTGGAACAACTACAACAACTACGTGGACAATGCGATGACGCTGGGGAAGCTCCTGCTTCTTTCGCGCCGGCTGTGCGAGGCGGGGTGCGGCTTTGTCACCGTGACCACGAATTTCGTGTGGGACATGCACGCCGACCAGAACAACGCCGGCGTCGAAGAAGGGATGCGCTATATGGGGGCGCCGCTGGACTACGCCGTCTCCGCCTTCCTCGAGGATGTCGAAAGGCGCGGCCTGTCCGAGAAGATCCTGCTGGTGGTCGGCGGCGAGATGGGACGCACCCCCAAAGTGAACAGCAAGGGAGGCCGCGATCACTGGGGCGGACTGGCCCCGCTCCTGTTGGCCGGCGGCGGACTGCCGATGGGACAGGTCATCGGCCAGTCCAACGCCGACGCCTCGCATCCGCAAACCGAGCCGATCACGATCAACCACCTCCTGGCCACGATCATGCACGCGCTCCTCGACATCGGCGAGGTGCGCGTCACCCGCGGCCTCCCGGCGGAAGTCCTCAGCGTCGCCGCGGATCACGCCCCGATTCCGGGGTTGCTCTAGCGGTGCAGCGCCGGATTCGGCATCGGGAGTAGCCTTCCGCGGCAGATGCTTTAGAATTGGTCGAAGCCGATCCTGGCTCTCGGAAGCGCTTGCACGTCTGGTGGCGGCCGCGGTCTTCAAAATCGTCGGGCCGCGCGATACCCGCGCGGCCGGTGGGTTCGATTCCCATGCGCTTCCGCTTTTCGTTGGTGATCGTTGAAAGTCGTCGTTCGGCTCCCTTGATTCCGGATTGAAGATGCTCGGCGCCCGGCTTGATGCTTCGCACTACGTGGCTCGTTTGCAGGAGGAGCTGGCGCGGGTCAGCCGGGCGGAGTTGGAGTCGTGGGCGGATCTCTTGTATCGGGCGTGGGAGGGGAATCGCTGGGTCTTCATCTTCGGCAACGGAGGGTCGGGGACGACCGCCAGCCATATGAGCGAGGACCTGGGAAAGAGCACGCTGCGGCCGGAGGACTTGCGGGATGAGTCGAAGCGGCGGCTCAAGGTGCTCAGCCTGACCGACAACGCCGGCTGGATCATGGCTGTGGGAAACGATCTGGCATACGACCAGATCTTCGTCCAGCAGTTGATGAATTATGGCGGCGAAGGGGACCTGGCGATCGCCATTAGCGGATCGGGGAACAGCCCCAATGTGCTGGGCGCCGTGGAGTGGGCCAATCGGCATAAACTCATCACCTTCGGCCTCACCGGCTATGACGGCGGCAAGCTGAAGCAAATCGCCCGGCACGGCCTGCACGTCCCGCTGGACGACATGGGCATGGTCGAGAGCATTCATCTCTGCCTCTTCCACTGGGCGCTCAACGACGTCTATGCCCGCATCAACGGCGAAGGCCGCTACGCTCCGTAGCTTCGATTACGCCGACGTGGCGAGGCTTTGCGGATGCCTTTGAAAACAATCAATTTGCATTTTCGTTGCGCCATCGCGTAGTCTACAGGAGGAGGCGCGTTGAGTGAGAATGTTGTCGCGAAGGTGGATCTTGTCGGCGGCCGCGGCCTGCGTAGCCGCTGCCGCGATTGGGTTCGTGCTTCGCAGTCCGTCTCCCCCTCCGCAGCGAATGGTTTCTTCCATCGCGCCGGCCACAGTTATCCGCGGCGTTGTGCGAGACGGCGATCAGCCGTTGTCCGGTGCGCGAGTTCGCATCCGCGGGTCGGCCGATTTCATTCTCACCGATCGACAAGGGCGATTCACAATCGCTCCGCCTTCGGCGTCGAATCCCGTCATCCTGGCCGCGTGGAAGGACGGATACTTCATCGGCGGCGAGGAGTGGCGGGGTAAGCCGCTCACGATCGATCTCCGCAAGCTGCCCGAACGTGACAATCCCGGTTACGTCTGGGTCGATCCCTCGCCCGATCCCGCAGGAATCCACAACTGCGGCAACTGTCACGAGGAGATTTATGAGGAGTGGCGATCCAGCGGGCACGCCCACGCGGCCGTGAATCGCCGCTTCGTGAATCTCTACGACGGCACGGATTGGGCCGGCCGGCCCGGACATGGCTGGAGCCTCCTGGACGAGCATCCGCACGGCGCGGGGGTGTGCGCGGCGTGCCATGCGCCCACCGTCGATTTTTCGCACCCCGCGTCGGATGATCTGCGGGCGATCGACGGCGTCGCCGCCCACGGCGTTCACTGCGACTTCTGCCATAAGGTGCGCGACGTCGAGCTGTCGCACGTCGGCCTGACGCACGGCCGCTTCGGCATGTCGCTCCTGCGGCCGCACCAGGGGCAGTTATTCTTCGGCCCGCTCGACGACGTGACGCGGGATGAAGACATCTACTCGCCGCTGCAAAGCGAGAGCCATTACTGCGCCGCGTGCCACGAGGGGGTGGTGTTCGGCGTTCATGTCTACAGCACGTATTCCGAGTGGTTGGAGAGTCCGGCCGCCCGGGAAGGCCGCAGTTGCCAGTCATGCCACATGACGCCGACCGGCCGAATGACGAACATCGCCCCCGGCGCCGGCGGCGTGGAGCGCGATTCGGCTACCCTCGCCAGCCACACGTTCCTCCCCGGCGGCCGCGAGTCGATGCTCCGGCGATGTCTGAAAGTCGAGGTCGAGGAGCGCAGCGAGCAAGGCGTGACG
>JAHWKS010000135.1 GCA_019347795.1 Planctomycetota bacterium
CCGGCTTTGCCGATCGAGACTATCCCCGGGGCGCCTTCCTTCCTCCGCGGCGTGGTCTTCGTGCGCGGGCATTGGATCCCGGTGCTCGATGCGGGCGAGCGTCTTGGCGTGCGGCGCCGGCCGCCCGCGGAGTCGCCGATCGTGTGCCTGACGGTGCAGGGCAAGTTGATCGGGCTGGAGGTGGATGAGGCGCTGGACCTGATGGACCTGGGACGCGGCGCCCGCGCGGGGGCGGAAGACCTGGGCGTTAGCGAGGGGTTTTTCGCCGGACTGCTGGAGCAGGAGGGTGAGAGTATTCGGTTGTTGAATCCGGCGCGGTTGCTCGCGACGGAGGAGGCGGCGCGGCTGCCGCGAAGCGCGCCTGGCGACGAAGGCGTCGGCCTCCCATGATCTCATCTTTTTCCCTTTCGCCCCGGCAACGCATGTCGGCCGATGACCGGCACGGCGGTTCAACGTCGGCGGTCGATCCGTTTGCGGGTGTGGCGACCGAGGCTTGGGAGCGGCTGCGCGCGGGCGTCGAAGCGGAAACCGGCATGGACTTCGCCGGAACGAGGCTGGCCCGCCTGAAGGACGCGGTGCGACGTTTGCTCGCCCGGGCGGGCACGGGCGTGGATTTGCCGTCGCTGCTGACAGATCCGCAAAACCACGGCCCGCTCCTGGAGCGGCTCACCGCCGAGTTGACGGTGGGCGAATCGTTCTTCTTCCGCAACGAGCACCACTTCCGTGCGTTGCGAGAACACGTCGCTCCACAGATTCTGCAGGAGAACGCTCAGCGGCGGGAGATTCGCGTCTGGTCGGCAGGTTGTGCCGGAGGCGAGGAGCCGTATTCGCTGGCGATCCTGCTCGATGAGATGCTCGCCTCCCGTCCCGACTGGCGGCTCTCGATTCTGGCGACCGATTTGAACCCGGACTTCCTCGAGCGGGCGCGGCAAGCCGTTTTTCGGCGGTGGTCGTTCCGCCAAACTCAGATTCACCAGGATCCGCGATATTTCTCGCAAGAAGGGGATGCGCATCGGCTGACTGACCGCGTGCGCGAGCACGTGCGGTTCGCCTATCTGAACCTGGTCAAGGACGTGTTCCCTTCGCCGCTGACGGGAACGCTGGGGTTGGACCTCATCCTGTTTCGCAACGTGGCGATTTACCTCCGGCCGGAAGTAACGCAGGCGATCCTCGCACGCTTCCGCGAGGCGCTTCGTCCCGGCGGCTGGCTCCTCCTGGGAGAGACGGAGGTGGCGATGTCCCCGCCGCCCGGATTTGCGGTGCGCCGCCTGGACCGGGCGACGTTTTACCAGAAGACCAGCGGACAACCGGCATCCTTCCTCGCCACGGCCAGATTCGCCGCGCCGCCGGCGCCGGTCGTTCGTTCGAGCGTCCGCAGCACACCGGCGCCGTCGGCCATGCCGCCGCCGGCAGCGACGCCCGCGCCGCCGGCCTTGGAGGCTCCCGTTCCATCGTCTGCATCGGCGGAGCAGTTGGCGCAGTGCGTGCTCGAAAGACGGTTCGACGAGGCGGAGCAGTCGCTTGCCCGCACGTATCCACGCCGGGAGCGGGCGTGGCTTCGTCTGGCGTACGTGCAGGCGCTCCTGGGGGCGGCGGAGTCGGCCCGCGCGCGGCGGATGCTGGACGTTTGCCTCCAGGAAGAGCCGCTCTTATTGGAAGCGCACTTGCTGAAGGCGAGCTTCGCCGAGGAGGCGGGCGACCTGACCGCCGCCGAGGCGGCCTATCGCCGGGCGTTGTATCTCGACCGCAACTGCGCGATGGCGCACTTTCACTTGGCGCTGGTGCAACAGCAAAGCGGCGATAACGCCGGCGCGGCCCGCAGCTTGCAGACCACGCTGCGATTAGCGGTGTCGGCCGACCCACGCGCCGCCGTCCCCGGCGGTGAAGGCGTTTGTTACGGCCGGCTTCAGGAAATGGCGGAAGTGTTGTTGAATCGGTAGCAATCCTCACCACGCTCCATGGCTCACTTCGATCGCGAGGCGAAACCCATCGATCCGTCGGCGCCGTCCGATGCCGCGGATCTCTGGTCTCGGCTTCGCGCCAGCATCAAGGGACTTGAGTCGATCGGGCGGCGCACGAGCGATCCCGAGGCGGTCGCCCGCCGGATGGCGGAGCGGGCGCTGGCCTATCGGACGAAAGCCGAAAGCCGCGAAGGCGAGGCGTCTCGTCTGGAGATTCTCGCGTTCCGCAAAGGAGCGCAGCGATACGGCGTGATGTTGGATCGGGTGCGGGAGGTGGGATCGCTGGAGCAGTTTCATCCGGTCCCCAAGGCGCCTCCGTTTTTGCCGGGCGTGGTTCCGTGGCGAGGCTCGATCCTCGCCCTCCTGGATCTGGGGCGCCTGTTCGGCGTATCGGAGACGGGCCTGGCCGATGTGCATCACTGCGTGATCGTCGAGGCGGGCGGGCATCGGGTGGCGATCGTCGCCGGCGATGTCGAAGAGATCCACCACGCGCCCGCCGACCGAATTCATCCGGCGCCGGAGCTGCCCCGCAACATCCAAGCGGAATGGGTGCTCGGCGTGTACGACGAGAACTGCCTGGTCTTGCGCATCGAGCAGATTCTGCAAGACCCGGCGTTGACCGGGTGGAAACAAACGAAGAACTTTGAGCGATGATCGGCCTCGTGGAGCGATTATGCAAAAGACAACCATCGGCGGAAAACTCGGCCTCGGCTTCGCCACGGTGATTCTCCTGATGCTCGTCAGCGCGGCGATCGCCTACGTCACGCTCGCGGGGATGGACGACAGTCTCACGGCGATGAGCGACGAAGCCGTGCCCGTAGTGCGGGCCTCCGATGACCTCTTGATCGGGCTGAACCTCGCCTCCTCCGCGGTGCGCGGCTATTTGCTGGTGGGCGCCGACGCCGATCGCGAGGCGGACTTCCACCAGAGTTGGACGCGCGCCTGGAGCGACGTGAACGCCGCGGCCGCGGAGTTGGAGCGACTCTTCGCCGCCACCACCAGCCCCACGGACGAGGAGCAGCTTGCGACGATTCGCGCCGCGCTGCCGCCGTTCGAGGCGGCCCAGCAGCGCGTGATGGCGGCCCGGCAAGCGGCCGGCGAAGGGGCCGGGCAGGAGTTGCAGCAAGCGATCGACCTGTGGGAAAGCGAAGCCGCCGCGCAGGCCCAGTCGATCCGCCAGGCCGTGGAGCGGCTGCGTTCCGCGGCGGTGACCCGAATGAATGCCGCTCGCGAAGACGTGGAGCGAGCCGCGGACCTGGTCCGCTGGACGCTCTTGATCTCCACACTGGTGGCGGGCGCCGTGGCGGCGGTCATCGCCGTGGTGCTCAGCCGCGGAATCGTCTCTTCGTTGCAGGTTCTGTTGACCCGCGTCCGAAGCGTCGCGGAAGGCGAGTTGCGGGGCGAGGCGCTCGCCGCCGGCTCGAGCGATGAAGTCGGCGAACTGGCGAAGGGTTTCAACCAGATGATCGTGTCCCTTCGGGAGGTGCTCTCCCAAGCGACCACCATGACCGGCGAGGTCGCGGCCGCAAGCAGCCAGATCGCCACCGGCGCCCAGGAGCAGCTTTCCAGCCTGACGGAAACCGCCTCCTCGCTGAACGAGATCACCGCCACGTCCGAGCAGTTTAAGGCGACGATGCAGGAGTTCGCCGACCGCGCCCGCGCCTTGCAGGACGCCGCCGATGAAACCGCCAATCGCTCGGCCGACGGCCGGCAACTGACCCGCGATTCCGCCGCCCGCATCGAGCGCGTGCGCACCAACGCCCAGGCGGCGGGCGAAAGCGTGCTTCATCTGTCGGAGCAGATGCAGCGGATCGGCGAGATCACCGCCACCGTGAATGAGATCGCCGAGCAGACGAAGCTCTTGGCCCTCAACGCCTCGATCGAAGCGGCCCGGGCGGGCGAGGAGGGGCGCGGCTTCGCCGTGGTCGCCACGCAAGTGCGGGAGTTGGCCAATCAATCGAAAGACGCCGTCGCCCGGATCGAGGGCCTCATCAGCGATACGCAGAAGTCGATGCAGGACGTGGTCCGCAAAATCGAGGAAGGCGGGCAGCTTTCCGAGGACTCGGCCGACATCGTCCGCCGCCTGTCCCAGGCATTTGAGGAAATCGCGCAGGCCGTGGATCAAAGCCGCGAGGCGATGGCGCAGATCAGCACCGGCGCCAAGCAGCAGGAGCAGGGGATCAGCGAGCTGGTCGGCAGCATCTCGCAGATCGACAGCGCACAAAAAGAATCGCTGGCGGCGGCCGAGCAGACGCAGAAGTCGATCGTCGCCATCGACCAGCGCATCCGGTCGCTGAACGACGCGATCGCCCGCTTTAAGGTGTAGCCGACATGGCCGACCCCGTCTTCGATATCTTCCGCGAGGAGGCCCGCGACCACTTGGCCGCGCTGGAGAAGGGTTTTCTTGATTTGGAGGCCGCGCCGGATACCGGTGCTCGGCGGACGCTCATCGATAATCTCTTCCGGCACGCGCACAGTCTTAAAAGCGACGCGAAAGTTGTGGGACTCTCCGAGATGAAGCAGGCGGCCCAGACCCTGGAGGATGTGCTGGACGAGCTGCGCGACGCGCCGGAGCGAGTCGATCGGGCGGCGATCGACCAGGGCCTGGAGTTCTTCGACCGCGTGCGATCGGCGTTCGAGGCATGGCAGCGCGGCGGCGCGGCGCCGGCGGAAAAGATCGAGGATGTCTCACCGCAGCCGCCGCCGAAAGCCGAGCCGCCGCTTGCGGCGAAAGGGACGCCCAAGCCGGAGGAGACGCCCGCGGCGGCGATGGAGGAATCATTCACGGTGAAGGTTCCCTCCGACCGTCTCGATCGCATGTTGAACCTGACGGGGGAACTGCGCATTTTACAGCGATCCGCAGGCGCGGTCTCCGAGCAACTATCCGCGTTGCGGGAGCATTGGGAGGCGATTGGGAAAGGCGCCTCCCAGCATTCGCCCGCCCGGCGGCAGGCCCTGGAGGCGGCGGTGGACGAGCTGCGGCGCGTGGAAGGCTCGCTGCGCGGGATCCACACCCGGCAGGAGATGCTGGCCGAGTCGCTGGAGACGGACATTCGCCAGGCCCGGTTGCTGCCGCTGGCGATGCTCGCCGACGCCCTCCGCCGCGTGGTGCGGGACCTCGGCCAATCGCTCGGCAAGGAGATTCGCTACGAGGCGGACGTGGGCCGGATCATGCTCGACAAGGCGGTGATTGAGGCCCTCCGCGACCCGCTCACACACCTGGTGCGCAACGCCGCCGACCACGGACTGGAGTCGCCCGCGGAGCGGAAGGCGGCGGACAAGCCGGAGGCGGGAACGGTTCGCATCTTCGCCTCGCAGCGCGGCCCGATGGTGCGGATCATCGTCAGCGACGACGGTCGGGGCGTCAACTTCGAGCACGTTCGCCGACGGCTGCGCCAGGCGGGAACGGACGACGAGCACATCGCGGCGATGACCGAGCAAGACCTGACGCAATGCCTCTTCCGTCCGGGTTTCTCGACCGCGGCGGCCGGCGAAATCTCCGGCCGCGGCGTGGGCCTGGACGTGGTTCTGGAAACGATGCGGCGATTGCAAGGCAGCGTCGAGCTGCAATCGCAATCGCAGGCCGGCGCTCGCTTCGTGCTGACGGTTCCGGTGACGGTGGCGACGGTGCGGATCCTGACCGTCCTGGTCGGCGGTCAATACTATGGCGTTCCCAGCACGTCCGTGGTGGAAACGGGGCGGGCGGCGCCGGAGGATCTGCGCGACCTGGAGGGAAGCCGCATCCTCCGCATCGACGGACAGCCGGTGCGATGGCTCTCGCTGGCGGACATGCTCGAAGCCGCGCCCGCGCCGCGGCCGGCGGGCGAGCGGGCCTGGCCGTATCTATTGATCGAGCGGCAGGGAAAGCGGCTGGCGATCGGCGTGGACGAGTTGGACGATGAGTCCGAGGTGCTGCTCAAGCCGCTCGGCTTCCCGCTGCAAGGATTGCCGGGCGTCTTGGGCGCCGCGATGCGGGCCGACGGCGCCGTGCAGTTGGTGCTCGACCTGGCCGGGCCCGCGTTCACCGCGGCCGTTGCGGCGCCGGCCGTACGCCGCGCGGCGCCGGCCCCCAAGGCGCGGATTCTCATCGTGGACGACTCTCCCACGACCCGCGCCGTCTTGCGAAACGTCTTTACCGCCGCCGGTTACGCGGTCCGTACGGCGACCGACGGCATGGACGCCCTGGAGCGATTGCGCATTCACCCAGCGGACCTGGTGATCACCGATGTGGAGATGCCGCGCCTGGGCGGCTTCGATCTCACCCGCCAGATCAAATCCCGCTACGGCCTGCCGGTGATCCTGGTCACCGGCCGCGAGAAAGAGGAGCATCGCCGCGAAGGCCTCGCCGCCGGCGCCGACGCCTACGTCGTCAAATCCACCTTCGAAGGCGAAGGCCTCCTCGACATTGTGCGGCAGTTGGTGTAGTGCTCTCTTACACCAATCCCCGGCGGACGGCCCAGACGGCGGCTTGGGTGCGGTCGGAGACGCCTACCTTTCGCAGGATGTGCTGGACGTGCTCTTTGACCGTCTCGTAGCTGATGTTGAGAGCCTGGGCGATCTCTTTGTTCGTGAGGCCCAAGGCCAATTGGCGGAGGACTTCGCTCTCGCGCTGCGTGAGCGGGACCTCCACGTCGGCGTTGAGGCGCGGCGTGGCCAGGGCGCCGGTCACGCGGCGCAGCTCCTCGCGGGTCCAAGCGCTTTCCCCTTTCGCCGCTTTGCGGATCGTCTCAATCAAATCCGCGCCGGGGACGTCTTTGTTGACGTACCCGGCGGCGCCCAATGCGACCGCGCGGGCGACATACGTGGGGTTGTCGTAGGCCGAGATCATGACCACCGGGAGCGCGGGCTTGTCGAGCTTGATCCGCCCCAAGGCGGTCAGCCCATCGCCGCCGGCCATACGGATGTCGAGGAGCACCACGTCGGGGTCGCCTTTGAGGCTCTTTTCGACGGCCTCGGCGCCGGTGGTCGCTTCCGCCACGATCTCGATATCGTCAGCTTGTTTGAACAAATTGCGTATGCCGCAACGCACCACTTCATGGTCGTCGGCAATCACGACTTTGATGGCCATAAAGACTCCGCGGGTCTGACTCGGAACGTAGGGAATCCAGGCAACAGGAGAATTTCTGCCGGGGGATGTGATGCTCCCCCGATGCGACAATTCTACCTTACACAGAAGCGGTCGGCGATGGGGAGGCGACTCCCTCCTCCGGGGCGCCTTGGAACTTGCTTCATCTTACCCCCTGCGTTGTCATTCCATAAGATGGGGGCGCCATGTGGCCGACCATCGCCTTCGGCGTGTTCCTCATTCTGCTCTCGGCGGGGTTGGTGTGCTCGCACATCGCCGCGGAGCGCCGTCGCCGAACGGAGGACCTGGAAGCCGGCGAACGGGAGTATCGCCGCCGGCAGTGGCGTCGGCGGATGCAGGCCAGCACGCTGATCGGGCTGGTCGGCGTGGCGGTGCTGGGCGGGCTTTGGGTGGAGGGTCCGCCGCTGGAGGCGCTGTATTGGCTGGGGGTGCTGCTGGCGGCGATCTGGATTCTGGTGCTCGCCGGCGCCGACGTGGTCAGCACCCAATCGTTCTTTCGCGGCGTGCAAGTGCGGCGGGCCGAGGAGCACGCCGCCTTGCGGGAAGAGATCGAGCGCTATCGCCGCCATGAGGGAAACGGCAAGGAACACGAAAGCGAGCCGCCGACATGAAGAACTATCGCATCGCCGTTTACCCCGGCGACGGCATTGGTCCCGAAGTCATTGACGAGGCCGTGCGCGTGCTGGAGGCCGTCGAGCAGTTGGACGATTCATTCTACCTCCATCGTACGACGCTCCCTTGGGGCGCCGCGTATTGGGAGCAGACGGGCACGGTGGCGCCCGACGATTTCCTCGAAGTGCTCCGCCCCTTCGACGCCATTCTGCTGGGAGCGGTCGGCTGGCCGGAGTCGATTCCCGACCACGTGACGCTGGCGCCGCTGGTGGCCATCCGCCAGGCGTTCGACCAGTACGCCTGCATGCGGCCGGCGCGGCTTTATCCAGGCGTCCCCAGCGTGTTGGCCGGGAAGGGGCCGGGCGATATCGACATGCTCGTGATCCGCGAGAACTCCGAGGGGGAGTACGTGGATAACGGCGGCCGGTTTCGCCGCGGAACTCCCGACGAGTTCGCGGTGCAGACCGCGCTGCACACGCGGCGGGGCGTGGAGCGAATCCTGCGGTTCGGCTTCGCGATGGCCCGCCGGCGACGGCGGCGGCTGACGATGATCACCAAGTCCAACGCCCAACGCTACGCCTACGTGCTGTGGGATGAAGTGCTGGAGGAGCTGGCGCCGCAATTTCCCGACGTCGAGTCGGACCGGCAGCACTGCGACGCCGCGGCGATGAACTTCGTCCGCTGTCCCGAGCAGTTCGACGTGGTCGTGGCCTCGAACCTTTTCGGCGACTTGCTCACCGACTTGGCGGGTGTGATCGGCGGCGGACTGGGCCTGGCGCCCAGCACCAACACGAATCCCGAGCGGCGATTTCCATCGATGTTCGAACCGGTCCATGGCTCGGCGCCCGACATCGCCGGCCGGGGAATCGCCAACCCCACAGCCGCCATCCTCAGCGCCGCCATGATGCTCGACCACCTGGAGCTATCCGCCGCCGCCGAGCGCATCCGCACCGCCGTGGGCGAAGCACTCGCCGCCGGCCTGCACACACCCGACCTGGGCGGCTCGCTGACGACGCGCGAGATGGCCGACGCGGTGATTGAACGGCTTTCTTAGACCGCGTTGACCAACATCCGATTTCACTTCGCAGTATTCGGTGAACTTGACCAACCGCCCGCCTGTGGTAATATAATTCTACACCTAAAGGATCGTCGTCATGGCCTTCAGCTACCCCGGAGTCGAGGTTCATGAAACGCATTACCCGCGATCGTAAGTTGACGCCCGAAGAGAGCGCGAAATACCAGGCGGTGCGGGAGCAAGTTGCCCAGGAACTGCCGGAGCTGATCGACCGCCATCATGAGCGGATGGCGACGCTTGATCGTCTGGATGAGTTGCTCAAGCAGTTAAAAACCGCTCGGGAAGCCAAGGGCCTGAGCCTTGCGGACATGACCCGGCTGACCGGCATGGACCGCTCTGCTCTCTCCAAGCTCGAAACGGGGCAGCGTCCCAACCCCACGGTCGAAACGCTCGTCCGGTACGCGGAGGCGGTGGGGAAACGTCTCGTGGTTTCGATCACCGATGAGTAGCGACCACTCATGGCCGTGCCTTCTCCGCGCGAGCAGCGTTCGCAACATAGCGCGACGCGATAAGGAAGGCCCACGGATGGCGCCCTTGCCACCCGTGGGCCCTTTTTTAGAG
>JAHWKS010000136.1 GCA_019347795.1 Planctomycetota bacterium
GGGTGGAGCAGGAGTTGAGCCCGTTCCTCGTCGGCGCCGCGCCGGTGGTGTTCACGGCCGGGTACGGCGGCGTGTGGCCGGGATTGTTTTGCGTGGCGGTGGTGGGGCTGCTCACGAACACCTATTTCGTCATCCCCGAGTACAACGCCGCCCTCAAGGGGAACGTCGGCTTTGTGCGCCTCACGATGTTTCTGTTGGAGGGGGTGCTCATCAGCGTGCTGGCGGGGGTGATGCACGACGCCCGGCGGCAGGCCCAACGCCAGCGGGAGAACGCCGAGCGGGCCTTCCGCGAGTCGCAGCGGCACGTGGAGGACCTGACGCATACTAAAGACGCGCTGCTGGAAGCGCAAACCGGTTTGCGCCGCGCCATCGCCGAGGCGCAAAACGCCAACCGTGCTAAAAGCGACTTCCTGGCCAACGTCAGCCACGAGCTGCGCACGCCGCTCAACGCCGTGATCGGCATGACCGACCTGTGCCTGCAGGAGGAGGTCTCCGACGACGTGCGGGAGAACCTCACCATCGCCCGCGAGTCGGCCTCCATGCTGCTGCGGCTCTTGAACGACCTGCTCGACTTCTCGAAAATCGAGGCGGGCCGCTTCGAGCTGGAGACGACGCAATTCGAGCTCCGCGAATCGCTGGCGGAGGTGATGAAGTCCCTTTCGCTCCGCGCGCACGAAAAGGGCCTGGAGCTGGCGATGCACGTGCATCCCGAGGCGCCCGACCGGCTCGTGGGAGACGCAACGCGGCTGGAGCAGGTAGTGGCGAACCTCGTGAACAACGCCATCAAGTTCACCGAGCAGGGAGAGGTGGTGGTCAGCGCCGAGATGCACTCGCTCACCTCCCGCAAGGTCTGCCTGCTGTTCTGCGTCGCAGACACCGGCATCGGCATCGCCATGGAAGATCAGCAGCGGATCTTCGCCCCCTTCACGCAAGCGGATTCTTCCACGACGCGCTCCTTCGAGGGGATCGGGCTGGGACTGGCGATCGCCTCGCAACTGATCTCCGCCATGGACGGCCGCATTTGGCTGGAAAGCCGCCAGGGGGAGGGAAGTAAGTTCTTCTTCACCGCCTGGTTTGAGCTGGCCGGCGCCGAACAGTCCGCCCTGCCGGAGGACCTGGATCTCTCGCCGCTGCGCGGGACGCCGGTCTTGATCGTGGACGACAACTCCGCCAATCGCCGCATCCTCCGCGACATGCTCCGCCATTGGGAGATGCAGCCGGTGCTGGCCGCCAATGCCGAGCAGGCCCTGGCGCGGCTTCGCCAAGGCGAGCACGGGCGCCGCTTTCCGCTGGTCCTCCTGGATGCGCTGATGCCGGGCATGGACGGCTTCGATCTGGCCGGCCGCATCCAGTCCGATCCCCAGCTTTCCACTTCGACGGTGCTGATGATCTCTTCGGCCGATCGTCAGGAGTTCTCGCATCGATGCGAGAACCTGGATGTGACGTACCTGGAAAAGCCGATCGCGCCGCGGAAGCTGGCCGAATCGCTGCTGGAGGCTTTCTCCGGGATTCGCGCGGAGCGCGAGGTAGAGCCGCCGCCCGCCGCCGCCGATCGTCCAGCCGTCCCGCTCACCGTGCTCATCGTCGAAGACACCCCCGCCAATCAAAAGGTGATGGCCAAGATTCTCGAGAAGCGCGGGCACCGCGTGTTCGCCGCCGACAATGGCCGGGAGGCGGTTGAGATGTGCTACCGGCACGCCTTCGACGTGGTGATCATGGACGTGCAGATGCCGACGATGGACGGCTTCCAAGCCACCGCCGCCATTCGCGATCTGGAGCCTTCGGCGTCGCAAGACCGCACCTCGCCCGATGTGCCGGTCGTGGCCATGACCGCCCACGCCACACGCGGCTTCGAGGAGCGGTGCCTGGCCGCCGGCATGGACGCCTATCTCTCCAAGCCCGTGGACGCCGCCGCCATGCTGTCGCTGGTCGAGAGCTACGCCCCGGGGATCGCGAGGCCGCGCCGTCCGCGAATCAGCGGCGAAGCATCCGTGACAGGAGCGGAGGCCGCCGAGTCGGAGCCGATCGAGCAGATGGACCTTGATGCCGCCCTGGAGCGAATGGACGGCAACTACGAGCTGCTGGCCGACATGGCCGGCTTCTTTCTTGAAGACGCCCCGGAGCTGTTGGACCGCATCCGCGACGGGATCGCCGGCTACGCCCCGGAGGAAGTGCAGCGGGCGGCCCACAGCCTGAAAGGCCTGGCCGCCAACTTCAACGCCCAGCGCACGATAGAAACCGCCAAGGAGATCGAGTACGCCGCCGAAGCCGGCGACCTCCCCGCCGCCGCCTCCCGCCTCCCCGAGCTGGAGCGCCTCGTTGAGTCCTTAGCGCAATCGCTGAAATCACTCCACGTCTAACCCGGGACCTCATCGGCGTCACGACCGATATCGTCGGGCCGGCTTCGCGCTCCGGGGTCTACTTCAGGAGGACTCGAGGATTTAGCTTTCGCGAGCACCACGAACCGTCCATGCCCGGGAATCAGCCGGAAACGTGGACGATACAGGTCCCTTCGCAGCTTGCCGGCACGCTGGCCATGACGTAATTTTTAAAAACCCTGGCGGGGCCGCCGCCCCCCACCACTTCGTTGCGCGACGCGCCGTCCCCAGCGGCAAAGGCAAGGGCAGGACCGTGAAGATCGATGGCGCCGACAGGTTTGCGAAAAGGTTATACGCCTTCTCCCTTGCAACTGCCGGTTGCGCAATACTAGCCGCATCCACCGCCTTGGCCGGCTGGACGTTCGATCTGCCGCTCGCACGGTCTCCTTTGCCGGGCGGCGTCGCGATGAACCCCGCGACGGCATTGGCCTTTATTTTGGCCGGTTGCTCGCTCGGACTGCTTCAGGAGCAGAACCGGTCTCGGCGCTGGCGCCGCGTTGGTCGTATGGCGGCGGGGACAGTCGCTTTTGTCGGCGCGCTCAAGTTGGTCGGCTATGGATTCGGATGGCGCGTTGGGCTGGACCGGCTGCTGTTCGCCCAGAGGTTGGGCGACAACGAGATGGCGCCGAATACGGCGGCTTACTTTCTGCTGACCGGACTGGCTCTGGCGCTGTTGGACGTGCGGACGCGGCGAGGGCTTCCGCCCAGTCAGGGATTGACGCTTTTGACGGCGGTCGGATCATTCCTGTCGCTCCTGGGTTATGTCTACGGCGCTGACTCGCTCTATATCGTCGGTCCATTCATCCCGATGGCGGTGAATACGGCGATGCTTTTTCAGTTGCTCTCCCTGGGCATCCTGGCGGCGCGCCCGGGACGGGGCGCAACGAGGGTGATCACCGATCCCGGCATTGGCGGCCTGAGCGCCCGGCGACTGTTGCTGGCCGCCCTCGTCGTGCCGGTAGTCTGCGGATGGCTGCGTTTACTTGGGGAGCGCGGCGGCCTGTACGGCGGCGAGTTTGGCGTCGCCTTGATGGTGGCCTCCACGACGATGATCTTCGCCGCCATCGCCTGGTGGACGGGGGCGGCGCTTGCGCGGGTGGACGACCAGCGGAGGCAGTCGGTGGAGGCGCTCCAGCGCACGGCGGCGGAAATTCACGGTCTCTATGAGAACGCCGAGAGACAGGTAGCGCAGCGAACCGTGGAGCTGACCGAAGCGAATCAAGCGCTCCAGACGCAAATCGACGAGCACCGCCGCGCCCAGTTGGATCTCCGGCAGAGCGAAGAACGTTTCCGCCTGCTGGTCGAGTCTATTGAGGACTACGCCCTGTTGATGCTCGATCCCGAAGGTCATATCGCGAGCTGGAACTCCGGCGCCGAGCGCATCAAGGGATATCGGGAGGAGGAGATCCTCGGCCGACACTTCTCCTGTTTCTATCCGCGCGAAGACATCGAGGACGCCAAGCCCGAGAGAATGTTGGAGGCGGCGGCCGCGGAGGGCCGCGTCGAGGATGAAGGCTGGCGCATCCGCCGGGACGGCGCGCCGTTCTGGGCCAGCGTTGTGATCCATGCCATCCGCGACGACGAGGGGCGGCTGATTGGCTTCTCCAAAGTAACGCGCGACATCACCGAGCGCCGCCGGGCGGGGGAGCAGATCGACGAACTCAACGCCCAGCTACGTCAGCGGCTCCGAGAGCTGGCGGCGATCAATCGCGACCTGGAGCACAAGAACCAGGAAAACGAGATGTTCGTCTACAGCGTCTCGCACGACCTGCGTTCGCCCCTGGTGAATCTCCAGGGATTCAGCAATGAGCTGCGCGAAGTTTGCAGCGACATTCGCAGCGTGATCGCCGATCACTCGTTGCCCGAGGATGTCCAGCGGCGGGCCCTGGATTTAATCGACAAAGACGCGGCGGAGTCGCTGCACTTCATTCAAAGCGCCGTCACGCGGCTCAGCAGCATCATCGACGCGCTGCTGCGTCTCTCCCGCGCCGGCCGCATCGAATACCAGTTTCGGGAGGTGGATCTCTCCGCCGTCGTCGCGCGGGTCGCCGATGCGATGAAGAGCACCATCGATGAGAAGGAAGCGGTCGTTTCGGTCGGCGAACTGCCGCCGGTATGGGGCGACGCGACCGCGGTGGAGCAGGTTTTCGCCAACCTCATCGGCAATGCCCTGAAGTATCTCGATCCCGGCCGTCCTGGTCAGATCGAAATCGGGTGGCGCGGGGAGTCGTCCGGCGATCCAGCGCACCACACGTTCTACGTGAGGGACAACGGTCTGGGCATTCCCGAACACCAACAGAGCAAGGCGTTTCAGGCGTTTCAGCGGCTTCACCCCCACATGGCCGGCGGGGAAGGAATGGGGCTGACAATCGTGCGGCGCATCGTTGAGCGGCACGGGGGTCAGATTTGGATCGAGCCCGAAGAGACGCCCGGAACGACGTTTCATTTGACGTTTCCAGCCCCGCCTCACCAGTGCGGCGACGCTCTCGGAGAGAGGGCTTACTCAAACACGGAAAGGAGCGAGGAACGTGCCCGAGCAATCTCTGGTGATTGTGTTAGCGGAAGATGACGATGGCCATGCCAGCCTTGTGCAGCGAAACCTGAAAAGGGCGGGCATCGCGAACGAGATAGTCCGCCTCGAGGACGGCCAACAGGCCTTGGACTACGTTCGCCGCGAGGGGGAGCACGCCGGACGTCCGCCGAACGGCCCCCTCCTTCTGCTGCTGGATATCAATATGCCCCGCGTGGACGGGGTCGAAGTGCTGCGGAGGATTAAGGCGGACGAGACGACGGCGAAAACGCCGGTGATCATGCTCACCACGACCGATGATCCGCGCGAGGTCCAGCGCTGCTACGAACTGGGGTGCAGCGTCTACATTACCAAGCCCGTCGAGTACGAAGCCTTCGTGGAAGCGGTCAAACGGCTGGGAATGTTTCTGCAGGTGGTGAGCATTCCGCCTCAGGGCGGTTAGTTTCCCTCAGCGTGCGAAAGGGGGCGGTATGTCAACCGCGACACTCGAAAGAATCTTAATCGTCGAGGACGACCCCGGCGTGGCGCTCTTGCAGCGCCGGCGCTTGGAGCGGGCCGGCTATACGGCAGTCACCGCCGGCACGACCGACGAGGCGATGGCGATCATTACCGCGGGCGGAATCGAACTGGTCTTGCTCGACTACCGGCTTCCGGGCGACGTGAACGGCCTGGACTTCTATGGGCAGTTAATGGCGGCCGGCTACGACCTTCCGGTGATCGTCGTCACGGGATTCAGCGACGAGGCGACCGTCATCCAGGCTTTACGAGTGGGGGTGCGCGATTTCGTGACCAAGTCGGTCGAGTACTTGGACTACCTGCCGGAAGCGGTGCATCGCGTTTTGGAGCGGGAGCGGATCAAGGATCGCCTGGTGCAGTCCGAGG
Source organism: Planctomycetota bacterium (assembly GCA_019347795.1). Lineage (GTDB taxonomy): Bacteria > Planctomycetota > Planctomycetia > Pirellulales > Pirellulaceae > JAHWKS01. The sequence goes on from JAHWKS010000136.1 coordinate 5,791, forward strand.
CTCGACTGCGTGAGCAGGCTACCCTCCTCGATAAGGCGCGGGACGCCATTTTGGTGCTAGATTTAGAGGACCGAATCCAGTTTTGGAACCATGGGGCGGAGCGGTTGTACGGCTGGTCCGCCGACGAGGCCGTCGGCCGCAGCTGCCGCGAGCTGCTGGACCAGGAATCGTCCCCGTGGGCGGAGGAGGCTGATCATCTCGTACTTCAAACGGGAGAATGGAGCGGCGAGTTACGGCAAAAAACCAGAAAGGGGCAGAACATTATGGTTGAAAGCCGTTGGACCCTCATCCACGACGACGAGGGTCGAGCGAAGTCGAAGCTTGTTATCAACAGCGACATCACTGAGAAAAAGACGTTGCAAACCCACCTTCTGCATGCGCAGAGGATGGAAGCCGTCGGCGCTTTGGCCGGCGGAGTGGCGCATGAATTCAACAACCTGCTGCAGGCGATCCACGGTTACACGACGATCACCCTGGATGGACTTTGTCCGACCGAGCAGCGATTCCAGGATCTCCAGCAGGTATTAAAGGCCGCGGAGCGGGCGTCGGGCCTGACCCGCCAATTGCTGGGGTTCGGCCGCCGGCAAATGTTGAGCCCCACGCACCTGGCGCCCAATGGCCTGGTGCACGATTTGATCAAGATGCTTCGCCCGTTGATCGGCGCGCACATCGAGCTGGAGACGCGCTTGGGGCAAGACGTGGGGACGCTCTACGCCGACGTCACGCTGCTCCAGCAAATGCTCATGAACCTCTGCGTCAACGCCCGCGACGCCATGCCGGACGGCGGCAAGCTGGTGATCAAGACCGAGGCCGTGACGCTCAGCGAGGAGTATTGTGCTTCTCACATCAATCTGAAGCCCGGGCGGTACGTGCTCTTCACGGTCGCCGATACCGGCTGCGGGATGACGGCGGACGTGAGAGACCGAATATTCGAGCCGTTCTTCACCACCAAAGCCGTCGGCAGAGGCACCGGCTTGGGTCTGGCGATGGTCTACGGCGTGGTGCAGCAACACGGCGGCGCGATCCACGTCTACAGCGAGCCGGAGATGGGGACAACTTTTCGCCTCTACCTGCCGACGGTGAATTCGGCGGCGGAAGCATCGGCCGATGAGGAGGCGGCGCCGGCTGCCGGTGGGAGCGAGACGATCCTCATTGCCGAGGACGAGCCGTTGGTGCGCGAACTGGCCGTGCGAATTCTGCACGAAGCGGGCTATCGCACAATTACCGCCAGCGACGGCGAGCAGGCCGTGCGCGTTTACGAGGCCCAGGGCCGAGAGATCGACCTGGCGCTCCTGGACGTGGTGATGCCCAAGCTGAACGGACGAATGGTGTGCCACGCAATCCGGGGGATGGACCCCGAGGCGAAAGTTCTCTTTTGCAGCGGCTATGACGCGGAAACGAGTTGCGGCGGATTCGTATCTGGTGAGGGACTGACGTTCGTACAAAAGCCCTTTCAGCGGCAGGAGCTGTTGCGGGCCGTGCGCGGCGCCTTGGATGAGGAGGCGCTATGTTCGGCAAGCCAATGAGCGACGGGCAGCCTGCGCGCGTCCTCGTCGTGGATGATGAGCCGCTTGCACGCGACTTGCTGGTCCGCTGGATGAAGGAAGCCGGATACGTCTGCGCCGCAGCCAGTCAACCCAGCGAGGCCTGGGAGCACCTCCAGACGCACGAGGTGGAACTCGCGACGCTGGACGTGCGCATGCCCGGCGAATCGGGGACCCAGTTGCTGCATCGTATCGCAACGACGTTCCCCGACGTGTCCGTGCTCATGCTCACGGGCGTGAATGAGACGCGCACGGCGATCGAGGCCCTCACCCAAGGCGCCTGCGGTTATCTCCTGAAGCCGGTGGAACGGGAGGAGTTGCTCTTTCAGGCCCAGCGCGCCTTGGAGCGCCGGCGCTTGATTTTGGAGAACCGGGCCTACACGGAGCACTTAGAGGCGGAGGTCCGCCGCCAGACGCTCGAGGTGCGACGCGCTCACGAGGAAACGGTGTATCGCCTGATTGCCGCTTCGTCCTGCCGCGACGGCGAAACCGGCGCCCATATTCGCCGAACGGGGCTCTACAGCGAAGTGTTGGCGGAGATGGCTGGTTGCCCCCCCGGCGAGGTCGAAAACATCCGCCTCGCGGCGCCCATGCACGATGTGGGCAAGATCGGCATTCCCGATGCGGTGCTCTGCAAGCCGGGAAAGCTGACGGCTCAGGAATACGAGGTCATGAAGACCCACACCGACATCGGCGGACGAATGCTGGCCGGCTCCCACTCGCCGATGCTCCAGATGGCGGAGCGGATTGCGAGGCATCATCACGAGCGATGGGATGGGAAAGGCTATCCGGCTGGACTATCGGGCCTGGACATTCCGGAATGCGCCCGCATCGTGTCCATCGTCGATGTGTATGACGCAGTCTCCCATGACCGGGTCTATCGTCCGGCAATGCCCGAGCCGCAGGTTCTCCAGATCCTGGAGGAGGGTCGGGGAACGCACTTTGACCCGGACCTGTTAAGGCTGTTTTTCGTTGCCCTCCCGGAGATGCGACGGATCGCGCAAGAATACCCCGACGAATGTTTCGCCCCCTCGGACGCAACCTGCGCTCCGGGCGAGCCAACTCCCGTTCCGACGTTTTCCCCACTGCTCGGCGCCCTGGAAGACGCGGCGCCATGAGCAAGCGCCGTTCACACACGCCCCGGCCAGCAACCCGGCCCGCTGCATCACCTTGGAGGCAGGTCCCATGGTCGTAAAACATCGAGTCGCCGTGCTGATGCACGACGTCGGACGGGCCGTGGAGCTCGCGGAGCTACTCGAGAAGCGAAGCGCGATTGCCGTCCTCACGACCAGCTCCGACGAGCTCTACCAGGCCCTCAACCGAAATCCCATCGATCTGATTGTCATTGAACAGGGATTAGCGGGTTTCCTTACCGGCGTGGAGATACTCGAGCGCCTGTTCAGCGATCTGCTCCGCCCCACGACGCTGCTGCTAGGCGAACTGTCGAAGGAAGAGCAGCGCCGGGTGGAAGCGATCGGCGTGCAGCGGGTGTTGGCGCCGGAGTCTTCGCCCGAACAGATTGTCTCCACCATTCAGCAACTGCTGCGAAGCGCTGCGCACGAGGCGGACGTAATCTCGCCTGCGGCCCGGCACATCGTGCAGCGCGCCGATTACATTCAACCGCTGCCGCAATTGCTGGTGAAGCTGGTCACGTACCTGCGCGACGACAATCTCGATGTAACCCGCTTGGTGCGTGATATCTCGACCGATCCGCTGATCGCCGCCGACCTCCTACGACACGCCAACAGCAGCGCCGTCGCGCGCCGGCAGCCGACCACGAAGATTTCTGACGCGGTGAATTATCTCGGCGCCCGCAAGGCGATCGGCGTGGCGATCTCGACGGGCATGCTGCGGGCCCGCGGCGCCTTGCTGGGCGATTTGCCGCCGTCGCTTCACCAGTGGCACAGCTCCCGCGCCGTGCTCACCGCCTGCACGGCGGCCG
>JAHWKS010000137.1 GCA_019347795.1 Planctomycetota bacterium
TGGGGATCGGCCTGACGCTGGTCAAGCGGCTGGTCGAGATGCACGGCGGCACGGTCGCGGTTCGCAGCGAGGGAAGGAACCGGGGGAGCGAATTCATCGTGCGGCTGCCGATCCTCGCAGAGATGCCGCTTGACGAGGCGCGGGAGGGATTATCTGACGGCGCCGAGGGCTGTACGGCTCGCCGCCGCGTCCTCGTGGTGGACGACAACGCGGCGGCGGCCAACATGTTGAGCATGGCCGTCAAGATGCTCGGCCACGACGTTCGCACCGCGGGCGACGGCCGCGAGGCGATCCAAATCGCCGCCGAGTTTTGTCCCGACGTCGTGCTCATGGACCTGGGGATGCCGCAGATGAACGGCTACGAAGCCGCCCGCCGCATTCGCCGGCAGGCGTGGGGAAAGTCGATCGTGCTGATCGCCCTCACCGGATGGGGACACGATGACGACAAGCGGCGCACGAAGGAGGCCGGCTTCGACCATCACCTCGTCAAGCCCGCCGAACCCGCGGAGCTGCGGCGATTGCTGGCGCCCGTGGAGCGCAACTGACGCCTTGCACGTTACCGCCGGATCGCCTGATCCACGAGCCGCTTCATTTCGCGGACGGCCTGCTCGATGCCGACGAACACCGCCCGCGAGACGATGCTGTGGCCGATGTTCAACTCGCGCATCCCCTCGATCGCGGCGATCGGCTGCACGTTGTGATAGTTAAGGCCGTGCCCGGCGTGGAGACGCATGCCCAGGTCGCGAATGCGGCGGGCGGCATCCGCCAGGGCGGCAAGCTGCGTCAAGCGGTCGCGCTCCGGCGCGAGGGCGTACTGCCCGGTGTGCAGCTCGACCGCCTCGGCCCCCAGCTCCGCCGCCAGTTCAAGCTGGGCGGGATCGGGATCGAGGAAGAGGCTGACGAACACGCCCGCCTCTTGCAGCCGCCGCACCGCCGCGGCCACCTGCGACTTGTTGCCCTGCGCGTCGAGCCCGCCTTCGGTCGTCACCTCTTCGCGGCGTTCGGGAACGAGCGTCGCCTGCTGAGGCTTCACTTCACAGGCGATGCCTACGATCTCCTCCACGCACGACATCTCCAGGTTCAGCTTCACCGCCACGGTTTCGCGGAGGAGCCGCACGTCGCGATCCTGGATGTGGCGCCGATCCTCGCGAAGGTGCACGGTGACGCCGTCGGCGCCTCCCAGCTCCGCCGCAGCCGCCGCCCACACCGGGTCCGGTTCATAGGTGCGCCGCGCCTGCCGCAGCGTGGCGACGTGGTCGATATTTACGCCCAGTTCGACCATGAGATTCGCTTCCTCGTAGCGCAGGCGGCTCGCCTGCTTCGTAGCGCAGGCGGCTCGCCTGCAAAAGCAATTCCAACAGGCGCCCCCGCCTGTTCTACGAATATCGCGGCGAAGCCGGCCGCGGTCAATCGCTCAGGGGCGGAGGCTCAGCAGCAGCTCCACGTCGGCCAACGGCCGGGCCAGCGAGTCGGCGATGGCCGCCGCGCTTTCGCCCGCATCGGCCCGGCGATAAACCTCCTCGGCCCGCTCCGGCGTCGTGGAGCGTTCCGGCGGAGAAGGTCGAGGTGAACCGCCGGCGAATGGAAAGCCAACATCCTCGCCGAGGGGATCAGACGCGGCGGCGGAAGGAAGGTTCGCAGCGACGTCGAATTCTTCGAGGAGTCGCTCCAGTCGTTCCGCTTCCGTGCGGGCTTGGGCGACGAGAATCTGGAGCACGCGGGCTTTCGACTCCAGTTCGCCCTGAAGGTCGCGAGCCAGGTCGTAGAGGGCGACCTGGCAGCGAGCCGCGTCTTCCTGGAGCCGGATGCTGGGCGGCTTTTCGGCGACTTTGTAGGACGACCGCGACGCCGTCTCCTGACGCTGTTTCGCAATCCGCCGCGCCGCGCGCCGCATCAGGAAAAAGCAGGCCGCCGCCATCGCCAAGGCAAAGAGTAGGCTGCCGTCGCCCATGATCGAAGACAACAATGCTGGTTGTGCCGAAGGAAACAATTATATCGGACCATCGCCCCTGCGGGGCGGGAGTCTTTCATGAACCAATTCATCCACAAGCCGCTCGTCCTGGAGCCTCTTTTGAAGATCATCGGCCAGTTGCGCCAGCAGCGTTCGGTATTGCTCGCGAAGCTCTTCGCCTTTGCCTGCTTCGCCCATTCCGATGATCGGCAGACGCTGCCGCCAGAGGAGCGAGTCGAGCAAATCGTTCCTGAGTGAATCGAAAAGCGAAATCGCCGCCGGCGCCATCACTCCCACCGCCAGAGAGATCGACGTCTCTTTCGCCTCGGCCCGGTGCCAATACCCGCAGGGGATGTAAAGCCAGTCCCCCGGCGCCAACAGGCAGCGCATGAGCGGCATGATCTCGCGCTCGTACCGCATGTCGGCCGGCAGCGTCTCTTCCAGCGGCCAAGGATTCACTGTGTTCTTGCGGAGGGCATACTCCTTCTTACCGACCGTCTGCAGGATGAACACTTCTTCCGCGTCGTAGTGCCAGCCGAAGCCGAAGCGGCCCGCCGGCGTGGCATACATGTGGATGTTCACCGGCCCATGAAAATCCCGCTCAAACCCGCGCGCCAACTCCGTCAGGCCTTCATCGTGCTGCTGAGCGTTGCGGACGAGGATGGTGCACCCTTCGCCAATGCGTTTCTCCGCCTCATCACGATTCCGCGGCGGCGCCGCTTCCACCCGCCGCCCATCGCGCACGACCATCGCATCGGCGCCGTCGGAAGCCAGCACGGTCCCCAACGTCTCCCACGAACCGAGCGCACACTCCGCCGCCCCGCCCCCGGCGCCGGACTGCGGAACGCGAAGGTACGAGTGCTCGAGAAACCCGGCGAGAGGAGTCGTTCGGAGCCAACGAGTGAGAGACATAGATAACAGCGGTGTTTTTCCAAGCCCTGGCGCCGCTCGCCTACTCGATGTCGAGTCGATAGCTCACCATCCAGAGTTCGAGCTGCTCCAGCCGTTCCTTCCAGCGGTTTTTGAACTCTTTCATCCAGCGCCGATTCTTCGGCGAATCGGGATATGTCGATGACGATCTTGACGAGATTGTCGCGGTACACGACTCCGCCATGTCGCCAATGCCCTTCCACCTTCTGCGTCTCGTAGCTCGCGGCGCCGAAATGCTCCACGACTTCAAGAACGGCCTCGGCGAGCCAATCCGGAGGGACTTCGCGACCGTCATTGAATTGAAGAGGAAGCAGCACCTCGAATTGCCGCCACTTGCTGCTCATAGGTCGCTTTGCCCTGGACGGTGAAGGGAATATTCTGCTCCGCCAACGCCTCTAGTGCGGCTGCGGGCACGAGGTGTTCACCGGAGCGCAGCGCCCGGCCCGAGAAGCGGCCGAGCAAAAAGGCTAATGCGAGTTTTTCCGTTTCCCGATCCGGAAAGGTAATTGTGACCATTCGAAATGACCCTGACGACCAGAAGTCTCGTCGGCAGTAAATGCCGGCGAACGAGCTCCCTCGAGATTTTAGCAGCCGAGCGTGAATTCAGCTAATCGTTCCTTCGACACTCCACGACGCAATGATCCAGCTTCACGTGACGCGGCAGATGAAGCATTTGAGGTACTCCGTCTCCAGGCAGGTGGCGGAAACGGGATGATCGGGGGCGGCGCCGCGCTGCTCGAGGAGCTGGATATCGCGCCCTGTCTTTTGCGCAACGCCGGAGAGCATCTCCAGGAAATCCTCGCGCAACACGCCGCCGGAGCAACTACAGGTGACCAGGACGCCGCCGGGGGTGAGCAGCTCCACGGCCCTGCGGTTGAGGCGGTGATACGCCTGCAAGGCCGCACGGACCCCTTTCCGCGTGCGGGTGAACTTGGGCGGGTCAAGCACGATCGCCTCGAACGGCTGCCCCAGCGGCTGATACTTCTCCATCGTCTGAAAGCCTTCGCCCACGCTGAAGCGGACATTGGCCACGCCGTTCAGCTCCGCATTGGCCTCGGCGGCGGCGATCGCCTTCTTGCTGGAATCGACGCCGATTACCTCCGCGGCGCCGCCCAGCTTCGCAGCCGCCAGGCTGAAGGCGCCGGTGTAGCAGAACAGGTCGAGCACCCGCCGCCCCTCCATGTACCGCGCGGCGGCGAGGCGGTTGTCGCGCTGATCGAGATAGAAGCCGGTCTTCTGTCCGCCCAATAGATCGACGCGGTACTGGATGCCGTGCTCCTCGAGCAAGACCCCTTCCGGCGGCGGCGACCCCAATGCCACCTCGTGCTGCGGCTCGATGCCTTCCTCGGCGGCGATCGACTTCTCGATCCGAGCCGTGACGCTCTGCGGCGAGAGCAACTCGATCAGGATCGGCGCCAAGAGCGGCCACCGGCTCGCCATCGCCAGCGAGTTGAGCTGCAACACCAGATGGCCCGCGAACCAGTCCGCCACCAGCCCGCTCAGACCATCGGCTTCGCTGTAGATCAAACGCGTTCCGGCGTGCGGCGCGAGCAAGCCGAGACGCCGCCGCAGGGCGATCGCCCGCTCAATCCGATCCCGCCAGAAGGCGGCGTCGAGCGGTTGGTCCTCCTCCCAGCGGTAGAGCCGCACCCGCAGCCCGCTGCGCTGATTGAGCACGCCGCGGGCGATGAACCGCTCCCGGTCCGAGAACAGATCGACCACGTCGCCGTCGTCCGGCTCTCCCTCGATGCGGGCAATCGCCGAGGCGAACACCCAGGGATGCCGCCCCAGAAACGGCAGCGCCTTGCGGGGTTTCAAAATGACGCGGCCTGCGGGCAGCCCCGCCTCATCGGTCGGCGCCGGCGGATCCGTCAGGGAAGCAAGATTCGGCGTCATGGAAGCTCCGCCGTCGCGGGCGGATGTTGAAAGTAGTGATCCCAGGCATAGTCGAGCCGGCGCAGGCACTCCGCGGGCGAAGGCGCGAGGAGCTTGCCCTGGGGGGTTTGCTCCGCCAGCCCCAGCCTTCGCAGGTTGTGGATTGCGTCGCGATGCTCGAAATCGACGACCAACTTCGCATGGTTGCGGAGAAACGCCTCGGCCTCCCGATCCAGCTCTTCTTCGCTCCAACCTTCCTCGCCGCCGCGGCGCCAGAGAAGAAACCACGCCAGAATCGCCTCACGGCACTCCTGCTCTTCGGCGTCGTCCGTCAGGCGAAACAGCACGCCGGCGTTGTTGTCGAGGTTCTGGAAATACAAGCTGCGGGTGAGACTGAGATGATACTTGTCCTTCGTCGTCAGGTACGTGAAGAACGACTTCAAGGCATAACCCGCCAGCACGCACACCGCGACGACCACGCCCACCACCCCCCAGAAGCCGCCGGCCACCGCCGCCACCACGCCTCCCTTGAGCAGCTTCGCCAACAGGCCGAGCTTGGTGGCCTTGTACGCCGAGACGCCCAGGCCCGAGATCGTGGGGAAGGCGATCTTCGTGCGGTCCAGTAGCGTCATCTTGACCTGCGTCCCGGGGAGCAGCATCTCCAGGTCTTGTTTATGGATGTTCTTGAAGAACTTGACGTAGACCGCATCGTCGTGGGTTGCGTTTTCCAAAATACCGTCGTCGGCCAGCCGGAAGAACACCGCCAGCCGCTGATAGGTGGGGACCTCCACGTCCTCGAGGCGCAGCCAGTTCCGCCAGCACCGCTTCGACCGAAGTCCGACGCAGTCGCCGCGGGCGAAGACCTCCAGCCGATCGAAGACGTCGAAGTTCACCGCAAGGTTCACGCCCCAGTGGCTCGCGGTTTCCGTGGCCGCCTCGATGTCCGCCTTCGTCAGCCGCTGAAAGTTGCACCGCTGGAGCAGATCAACGAACCGCTCAAACAGCTCGGCGGCGTGCTCATCCCGCTCCGCCTCGCTCAGCTCCTCGCCGGGACGCGTGTCGGCGTCGGGATCGAACGGGGCGTACGCATCCTTCATCTCCTCCAGCCGCAGGTGATACTCGTAGTGAAACGTGGCCTCCAAGAGCCGGGCAAGCTGGAGAAACTGATCCCGCTCAGTGGGCGAAAGCTCCGGCTGGCCGGCGAGCAGCTCCACCAGCTCGGAGCGGCGGATGGGGATGAAGTGCTCGCGGCCGGCGGCCGCAGCAACCACCGGCGGACACTCGACCTCCGAGGGCTGCGGCAGCGGAAGATCGCCGGTCGTGGGAGGATGCGCCGCAGTCATGCTAACGCCAGAATAAGGCAGAACGCGGCGAGAGGCAAGCAACAGGAATGGTCGTCCTTGTCCCCTTTTGCTCCGCAATAGGACGTTCTTTCGCGGAGCGAAGGACGACAATCGGTGGTACCATAGTCGCTCCGCTTGCGGCCATGTTTCAAACGTCGGTGACCAGCGCCAATGACCGTTCTTGTGTGGCAGGACTACGCCGTCATCCTCACATATCTGGCGGGGATGCTCGTCTTCGGCGCGTATCTGGCGCGCCGCAAGCAGAACGATGAGGAGTATTTTCTCGGCGGCCGGCGGATGCCGTGGCTGGCGGTCGGCGTGAGCGTGATCGCCTCGCTCTTGTCGAGCCTCACGTATCTCTCCGAGCCGGGCGAGGTCTGGAACTCGGGCGCCACGCACATGGCCGGCAAGATGCTGGCGATCCCGTTCGAAATCGTTATTGTTTGGCTCTTCTGCGTGCCGTTCATGATGCGATTCCGCTTCACCTCCGCCTACGAGTACCTGGAGCATCGCTTTAACCTGGCGACGCGGCGATTGGGGGCGGCGCTGTTTGTGGCGATGGTCGTGCTCTGGATGGGATTCGTGGTCCTTGCCTCCTCGCGAGCCTTGGCCGAGCTGAGCCGTACGCCGCTGTGGCTGGTGATCGCCGCGGTGGGCGTGGTGGCCACCATCTACACCACGCTCGGCGGATTGCGGGCGGTGATCTGGACCGACGTCGTGCAGGTGGCGCTGTTGGTCGGAGGCGGGCTGTTCGCCATCGGGTACGTCGCCTACGCGACCGGCTCGTTCCTGCCGGAATGGATCGGCGCCACGCGGGCGCACCTGGCCGCCAATCAACAGGCGGAGCGGATCCCCTGGTTCAGCCTCGATCCGACGATGCGGGTGACGGTGGTCACCGTGGCCCTCAACATGACCGTCTGGCACGTCTGCACGCACACCGCCAACCAGATGACGGTGCAGCGATACTACAGCACGCGGGACATGCGGGCGGCCCGCCGCAGCTTCCTCACCGGCGCGCTGTTGGGGGCGGGGCTGAACATCATGCTGATGGTGGTCGGCATGGCGATGGTGTTCTTCTACTTCGGCCAGGGGCTTTCACCCGATGGCGGCTTGGACCCGCTCAACCGCCAGGAGCGCGACCTGATCTTCCCCGCCTTCGCCGTCGCCCGCCTGACGCCGGGACTAGGCGGGGCCATTCTTGCGGCGCTGCTGGCGGCGGCGGTGTCGAGCATCGACTCGGGGATCAACTCCATCGCCACCGTCGTCTCCCGCGAAGTCCACCGCCGCGAAGGCGCCGCTCGAGCGTCCGCCGCGAACCACGTGCTGGAAGCCCGCGTCATCACGCTGGCCGCCGGATCGTTCATCACCGTCGCCGCTTATCAACTCAGTTATCTGCCGACGGAGTGGGGAATCGTAGACGCCATGCCCCGCACCTTCAACGCCATTACCGGCCCGCTGGGCGGACTGTTCCTGATGGGCATGTTCCTTCCCTTCGTGCGCGGCCGGGCGGCGTTTGTCGCCACGATTACGGGACTCGGCGTCGCCGTGGTGCTTGGCTATTGGAAGCAGATCGGCGAGCAGTTCGTCGCCTGGGGCTGGCTGGAGACCGCGCCCCGCGCCCTCAGCTTCACGCTCGTCATGCCCACCGCCGTGCTGGCGGTGTTCGCGACGGCCGCGGTTCTCAGCATCATCGACACCGCGCCGAAGCGCGATCTCTCGGGACTGACATGGTACTCCCGCAACCGCCCCGCGAAGAACGTCGAACTCGACGGCGTTTGAAGCCGCGGGACTCCGGTGCTCCTTGCTCCTTGTGTCCGCCTGCCTTACACGCCGAAAGGCCGGCCGGGATACAATGAATACGGGCGTCTCCCGGGCGGGAAGGCGGCCTCTCCGGGTTCCGTCTAAGGTCTTCGCTGCATGCTGAATAGCCGACAACGCTTTCGTGATTATCGGGGCAGCCTCGCCGAACGTCATCGCAATCCTGCCGCTTCCCGCCATGCCGCCGCCCATGAATTGGAGTCCGATCGCCAGCGGTCCATCTGGCGGCTGCTGACGGAGTTCTTCGGATTGCTCAAGGGCTACCGCGGGCCGATTGCCTTCGCCCTGGCGACGCTGACCGTCTCGACCATTCTGAAGCTCATCCCGCCGGCGGCGACGAAGGTGGCCATCGACTACGCTATCTCCGGAAACCCGCTCCCCAGCGAAGGTCCGTTCGCGCGGCTGCCGGACACCGACCGCTGGTCGCTGCTCTTGTGGCTGGCGGGCGGGGTGCTTGTCATCTCCATCCTGGAGACGCTGATCCACCTCTGGGGACGCTGGTACGCCACCAAGACCGTGCAGCGGGTGCGGGTGTCGATGCGGCGCCGCGTCTTCGACCACGTCCTCCGCCTGCCGCTGCACCGCGTCTATCACCTCAAGTCGGGCGGGCTGGCCAGCATGTTGCGCGAGGACGCCTCCAGCGCGGCCGACCTGGTGTTCAACATGCTTTACAACCCGTGGCGGGCGGTGATCCAGCTCTTGGGCAGCTTGCTCGTCCTGGCGTATGTCGATTGGCGGCTGCTCTTGGGCTGTATCGTGCTGCTGCCGATGATTCTGGTGACCCATCGCACGTGGATCGGGCGGATTCGGCCGCTCTATCGCGACATTCACCGGCAACGGCAGGAGATCGACGGCCAGGCGACCGAAACCTTCGGCGGCATGCGGGTCGTGCGGGCCTTCAGCCGCCAGCGAAGCGAGTCCAATCGCTTCGTGCGCAGCAACGACTTCATGGCCCGGCAGGAACTACATGTCTGGTGGTGGGCCCGCGTGGTGGGCATGGTGTGGGAGGTGCTGATGCCGATCGCTTCGGCTGCTCTGCTCCTCTACGGCGGAGCGCTCATCCTGCGCGGCGAGCTGACGCTGGGCGATCTGACGATGTTCCTCTTTTATCTCGCGATGCTGCTGGGGCCGCTGGCGACGCTCGCCACCAGCGCCGCCAGTTTCCAGAGCGGCCTGGCGGGGCTGGAGCGAATGCTCGACCTCTTGGCCGAGGAGCGCGAGATGCCGCCGGCGCCGGAGGCGGTCGTCGTGCGGCCGGCGGAAGTGGAAGGCCGGATCACCTTCCGCGGCGTCAGCTTTCGCTATCCCGGCTCGCAGACCGACGTGCTGGAAGACATCGACCTGGAGGCGGCGCCC
>JAHWKS010000138.1 GCA_019347795.1 Planctomycetota bacterium
GGCGCCTTTTCTTGCGCCAGTTTTCCGGCCTTGATCTCGAACTGATTCGTGTGAGTGTGACGTAAGGCACAGAAGTTTCCCTCAAAGGGCAGCGCGATCTCTATCGAGGATCGTCCTGCTCCTCCTTTGCCGCGAGGCGGACTCAGGTAGCGCCTGGCGCCACGCCGAACAGGCACGCGGCGGTCATCGGCGCCAACTGCGTGCGCTCCCCCATTAGCTGAACGCGCGTTTGATTGCCGCCCACGTCTCCGGCGCGGCCAGCGGGACGGCGACGAACGTGGCCAGCGCAGCCACCAGACACCAAAAGCAGAAGGCGCGATGCAGGTCCCACTGCTCCCAGGAGAGCTTCCCCGCCTGCACGGCGTCAGCCACCACCTTCAGGCCCATCAACAGCGGGACCAGCAGCCAGGGCCATCGCTGGAATCGGTCCGCCCCGCCAAGCGAAACGAGGGCGACGGTCACCGCGTAGCTGACCAGTCCCAGGAAGGCGTCCGGCATCGGCAGCCACATGCGGTTGTAGGCTTCCGGCGCTGCGTCGACCTTGTCGGCATTGAAGAGGCGGAAGGGAGGCTCGGGCAGGTGGCGGATGAGTCCCATCTGGTAGAGGCCGATGAACATCATGCACCCCGCCGCCACAAAGGAGGTGATGACCATGCCGCGACGACACCAGAGATACAGCCCCTCGCCCGTTCGCAGAACTTCGCTGAGTGCCTGTGGGTCCATTCGCCTTCCCAAACCCAGTATGACTCGCCTGCTGCTGTAGAACGTCTCGTCGACCAGCGGAGAATGGTCGTGTGCAAAGACTGCGCCGCTATCTGCGGTGGAGCCCGGACGCCTAAGAATTCTCGGGATGAGGGTCGCCGGCGAAGAACAGCCAATTTGTCTCATTCTCGCCACTCAAGCGATTCAGGAAGGTTGCCTGCTCGACGCGGACGGCGCGGAAGGTGCGGCGCAGGGCTTCCGTGAACCGCGGATGATCGGCGTAGGACCAGACTCCCAGCCAACCGCCGGGCGCCAGGTGGGCCCCGGCTGCGTTCAATCCTGCGTCGGTATAGAAGCCGCCGCTGGACGGAGAGAGCATTTCCTCCGGCGAATGATCCACGTCGATCAGGATCAGATCGAAGCGCTCCGCAGGCGGATCCTGCAGCCGCGCGTAGATATCGCCGACCGAAACGGTGCAGCGCCGGTCCGAATTCAGCTCCGAGGCGGTGGGAAACAGTTCCTGCCGCAGCCAGTCAACCACTTGCGGAAGATACTCCACAACGTCCAGCGACGCCACGCGCGGACTCCGTAGCACTTCGCGGGCGGTGTAGCCCAAGCCCAATCCGCCGACGAGAACGTTCAGACCCGGACCGCCGTGCAGTCGCAAGGCCGAAGCAGCCAGCCGTCGCTCCGACTCCGTATGAAGGCTGCTCATCAAGAACTCATGGTTCAGCGTGATCTCCGTCACGACCGTGTCCGGATCGGACAGCAGACGCCGCCGCCGGAGGCACAGGAGCCCCAGGGGGCTTTCTTCGTGAGCCAAGATTTCCAGGTTCGATTTCACGCTGGTCATGCCGCCGCTAGAAAGTCTTCCGCCTCCCGCCATCCCTTGTCAAGCAGTTGTCCCACGATCAGATCGCGGGCGCCGCGGACGCCGACGCCGGCAAGGATGAACGAATCCTCGCGTGGAGGCAAGTCGCGGGGGAGGACGATCGGCCGGCCGTCCAAAACGCGGCCCGCCTTGGCCGGATCGATATCGATGTAGCCGGCGATCCTCACGCCGTGCCGCTCCAGGCCGCGAAACCGCAGCCGCGTAATGCGTCCCGCGCCCCACAGCCAAACCTGGCGGCGCGGCGCCTCCGCTTTCAGCCAGCGAGCCAGGTATTCGCACTTCAATTGGTAGAACGCCTCGACGCGATAGCGCGGATCGGTGCGCGACAGCCGCGTCGGCGGATCATTCCACACCAGCAATTCCTCGGGCGCCTTGGCGAATCGCACCCCGGCCTCGTGCCAGCGAAGCCACAGCTCGTAGTCCTCGGGGAAATCTCCGGCCCGATAGCCCCCCAGCCGCTCCATCACGCTGCGGCGAAACATCACGCTGGGATGGGCCACCGGCGAATCGACGAAACGCCGCAGCGCAATGCTTTCCGCCGTATCCAGCGAATTGAGCCAGGCCACGTGCTCCGCATACCCGGGCGTGACGGCGGGATCGCCGCCGTAGACGACGCGGCAGGAGACCAGCCCCGTCTGGGGATGCTGCTTCAGAAAACGGCTCTGCAATTCGAGCCGTTGCGGCGCCATCCAGTCGTCGGCGTCCATGCGGGCGATGAACTCGCCGCGGGCCGCCGCGCACCCGAAGATCAGCGCTTCAGCGATCCCGCGCGGCGGCCGGCGGAGCAGGCGAATTCGCCGATCGCGCTGCGCCGCGGCGGAGACGACCGCCGCGGTTTCGTCTCGGGAGCCGTCATCGACGACCAGCAGTTCCCAGTCAGAAAAGGTCTGCGCCCGGACGCTCGCAACGGCCGCCGCGACGCTCACGGCGCCGTTGCGAACCGGCAGAACGACGGAGACTTCAGGCCGTGCGGGCACGATTTCCTCGCGTCGAGCGCTAATCAGTAGTTCTTGGCCTAGGCCGGAGACTCTTCGGACGTCCCGAACTCGTGGTCGAGAATGACGTCGAAGACGCACATTCCTACGCTCGGTTCTTGATTGTCGGGCAAGGCGCGGCGAAACAGGCTGAGCACCTGCGATTGGCCGCGCTTTTCGCGCCACATTTGCTTAAGCTCCGCGCGCCGCTGCTGGCGCCGTAGGGATTGGGCTTCCATTCGCATAGGTTCCTCCGTTTGGTGTCATTGTTAGTCGCAACGTCCGCTAAGCGCCGCTAATCTAATTACCGCTGGTCACCAGCCTGGACATGGGCGACGCAAGCTCGGGACGCCGCAAGCCAAGTCCAACGTCGCTGAAGACCGGCAAGGTTCCCGGTCGGCGCCGGGGCGGAGAGAAGAAGCCAAGCAGCCGGGGCCGGTCACTGACCCGTTCGAGCGGCGGGCGCCGCGCTCCGCAAAGAGAATTCGGCTTACCGTCAGGGTGGACTCATCGCTATCAAAGCTAGCCCATCACTTGATCCAGGTCAACCGCGACTGTTCCGGATGTCCGCGGAAGGTTAGCATCGTGGCGATGCTGTTCAAGTCGCCCCCAGGCGGCGGAGTTTCAGCGCCGAGAGAACGGACCCTCAGCACGAGTAGTCCCGACGGAGAAATGATGAGCCAAGGAGCTGCGGAGGTCTCAGGTTTTGAAGAAGGACACGGACGTCGTTCTCCGGCAGGGCGTCTTTATTACGGCTGGATCATGCTGCCGCTCTCGATGGGCGCGCTCATCGCCAGTTCGCCCGGGCAGACGTTCGGCGTCTCGATCTTCAACGAGCCGATCCGGCTCTCGCTGGGGCTGACGCACGGGCAGCTCGCCTCGGCGTACATGCTGGGGACGATGTTCGGCGCCCTGCCGATTGCGTACATCGGCCTTTTGATGGATCGGCACGGCTTGCGGCGGACCATGTTGCTGGTGGTGACGCTCTTCGCCGCGGCTTGCCTGGCGACGTCGCGGGCGCAGGGCTGGCTGACGCTCACGGCCAGCTAGTGCGAACGAGTGTAAGCCGGCTCACCGAAACAGGCGGTGCGTACGTTGTACGCTGACCGTTTCTAATCCCCGTTGACTCGCCGGGTTCCCGTTCGCGGACGCTTATCAAGGAGATTTCGATGAACAGGTTGTGGCTCCACTTCTTAGGACTGGTTTTGGCGGGTAGTTTCGTCGGTTGCACTACCGACACGGAGGCCCCCTCCGGAACAGCGACGGACGCCCCAGCGGCCGCGGGAGCGGCGGACGCCCCTGACGAGGGCGGCGAAGGCCAAGAGGAGGGTTCACCCACGAAGTAGGAGGCGTGCGGACGCTCCGCCGGCGCGCCGATCGACGCTTCCTACGGTCCCGCTCCCTTCGCGGCTTGCGTTTGCGCGGCGACTGCGGCGAGCCGAGCCGCAAGCGCGCCCGGAGGAACATAACCCTCAATCGTTATCGGAATGCAAACTTCATGGCTGCGTGAGCTCACCCACACATGAAGCCGCAGCAACTGAGCTTTGAGCGCACCAGGCTCAGCGCAGCTTTTGAAGCTCGGCGAGAATCTCGTCCGGCGTCGGCCGGTCGGAAAAGGTCTTGGCTCTTCGTTCGTAGCGAATCACGCCGTCGCAATCGATGATGAACGTCGTTGGCCGGTTGCTCAGTTCGGTGTGGATCCGCATCTGCGACGTCACGCCGTAGGCGGCGCTCACGACCTGGGCCGGATCGAGCAGCAGGGGATAGCGGACGTCGCCGGCGTCGATGATGCCGACCTCGCGCAAAAAGTGCTTCGCCGGCCAGGCTTCGTGCGGATCGACCGCGATGAGCTGCGCCCCCGCGTTCTCCAGATCGGACAGCCGTTCGCGCAACTGCGCGAGCTGCCCGTGGCAGACCGGTCACGTGTCGCCGTAGATGAATACCAGCACGACCGGCTTCTTGCCGCGAAAATCGCTCAGCCGCACCTTCTCACCCGAGAGCGATGCGAGTTCGAAGTCGGGCGCGGATTGCCCGAGTCGTGCAGAGTCGATCGTTTGCGCATCCCATTGCTTGAGCGACGCGATGACGGTGTCGTCCAGGGCGGCCCCGTCGCGCTCGCGGGCGTACGCGAGATGCCTTTTCACGTCGCGGTTCTTCTCATTCTGCTCCAGCCGGCGGAACAATTCTTCGTGTGCTCGACCGCCGAGCATGGCCAGGGAATCGACCGCGTACAGCCGTACGGCCGGGTCGGCGTCATGCTCGGCCGCCCGGGCAAGGTCGGCGCCGCTCTCCTTGGAACGCAGGAAGCCGAGCACTTGGGCAGCCAGAATCCGCTCCGGGGGCGAACCTTCCTGCAGCACTCGCCGCAGCTCCCCCGCGGATTCCGGCCCCGCCTTTACCAGCGCCTGAAACGCCTTCATGCGGGCCTTCCAACCGGCGTCGTCCAATGGGCGCATGTACCCGGGCCTGCCGGGATTCTGCGTCGGTCCCCAAGCCGCCTCGTCCCAAGTCTGGGTAAACGCCTCGACAATCGCGTGCGGTTCGGAGGCATCCTCGGCGCATAGGCCGCGCGCCTGGGTGAAACACGCCGCTAGAACACAGCAGAATGGAGCAAGCGAAGACGAAGAGATGCGCATGGCAGAGATTATCATTCGAAGACTAACGCGCATTCGCCAGGGCGAACCCAAGTAGCGCATGGTTGCCCTGGACCTTCAGGGGCGGCGCCCCCGATGCGTATGAGGAGTATCGTCGGCAGGAATCACAAGTGCAAGGAGAAGACCTGGCAACACCAGGGCCCATGTGCGGGAGCGCCGCCGAAGTTCTCGTCGCTTGCATGCGCCGCATCAACTCCTGGCACGCCGGGCACTCCTCTAAGTGCGCGCGAATTCTAATCGCCAACTCCTCGGGAACCGCGCCGGCCGCGTACTCCGGGAGATGATCGCGGACCTCGCTGCACGCGATGCCGCCGAAGGAATACTCTTCTCGGCCGGCGCCAACTCCGTCGGAGCTCCAATTCGTCGACCAGACCGCAAGCCCGATGGCGAGCGTCGCCGCCGCCGCCGCGCCCGCGGTTTCGAGCATCAAGCGCCTCCGCCGTTTCATTCTGAGTCGTCGCGCCTGGTCGACCAGCGTCCCCGGCGGACACGGCGCCCAGTCTTCGCGGTTAGGATCAGCTTTCGCGTTCATTCGTTCTCGTTATTGTCTCTGCCACAGTTCGCCTGCGGCGGTCAGAATCAACGGAATTCTTCGTCTCGACTATTGTCGGGAATTCACGGCCAAACGTCTGTAAGGAAGGCCACACTCGGCAATCGCCGCTAAGCTTCGGGCCGCAGTTTTCGCCGCGGCGCCAGGACGCCGCCCGACTCCTTGGCGGCAGGACCGCCCACGGGGGGCGCCGCCGCATGGGTGCACTGCGCCAGCCGAGCGACATCCCGGATGACAATCCGTTGGCGGCTGACCTTCAACAGTCCCTCCAACTGCAATTCGCCCAAGAGCACGGTCACGGTCTCCCGGGTAACGCCGATAATCGAAGCCAAATCCTGATGGGATAATTTAATCGACAACAGCACGCCTTCCGAGGTCGGTTCTCCGTACTGTTCCGTCAGGTCGAGCAGCAGATGGACGATGCGATCGCGGCTCGACCGGAACAGCAAGGCCTTGATCCTCCGCTCGATCCGCCGCCGCCGGAAGCCGAGCAGCTTGGTCACTCCGAGAGTCAACTCCGGCGATTCCTGCATGAGGCTTTCCAGGCTGTCCCCCGGCAGCATTGCGATGATCGAGGCGGCCATGGTTTCCGCCTGCTCTTCACGTCGCGATTCGCCGAAAAGGGCCAGTTCGCCGAACAGTTCGCCCGGCTCGATCAAGGCCAGGATTGTTTGTTTCCCCTCCGGCGTGAAGGAGCAAAGCTTGACGCGTCCCTCGACCAGCAGGTAAACGCCTTCCGCCTCCTGAGACTGCAGGTAAATCGGATTGTTTTTGGGGAACCGGCGGATTCTCGCCCGCTGCTCCAAGCGAGCGAGCTGCTCCTCCGTGAGCCGCTCAAAGAGTTGACAGTTTTTGAGGTACCAAAGGCGCTCGGGCATCGCTCCGCCACGGCTTGTAATATTTCGCGGTTGACGGGTCATCGGAGCCATAGGGCTGCGCCGACCAAGTCTGTGTGAGATTCTATCGGTCCAGAGAGAAAATGAAACCGCGCCGCGCGCTCGGGTGATGCTCGTCTGTGTCGGGAACGATGGCGTCCACTTAGCCAACGTGGTAGCCAACAGGGCTGGCGGTGGATCAATGCGACCTCGCCAAGCACAAAGTCCGGCCTCAGAAAGAGAGAATCGCCGGCGCATTGTGTGAGGTAGCTCACACACGCGGAATAGCGGCCCATGCCTTGCAGCCCCTGATCCAATCGGCATCTGATCCAACCGACCGTTTCTTCGGGATCGCTTCCCCTCCGGCGGCCGCATCTCCCCCACCCTCGTGCGAGCCCGGCAAAAAAGTTTTCGGAACTTTGCCGGATTCGAGAATAAACCGGTCCGCTCAAATCATTCCATGAGTAGGGCCTTGTGTGGGATGGGAATGACCGGTGATTCGGCCAAGGCAGAGCGTTTTTTGCGGCGCCTGGAGCCTCTCCAAGGGGCGTTGGAGGCCTATTGCCGCAAGGTGCTGAATGATCCCGCAGGCGTGGAAGACGTACTCCAGAACACGGTGCTGGACGCCTTTCGGGATTTCCACCTGTACGCGGAAGGCACCAACTTTCGGGCTTGGATTTTTCGCTACCTGAACTTGAAGGTATTCGAGTTCAATCGCCGCCGCGCCCGAGTTCGTACGGAGAGTTTACCCGAGGAGATTCCGGCGCCGACAAGCCCCGAGATGCTGGCCGCCGACCGCGTGTTCGAGGCGATCCTGGAATCTCCCGACACGGTGTTGGAACAATGCGATGAGGCGATCAGTCAGGCTCTGCGATCGCTGTCGGAGCAGGAGCAAGCGGTGCTGCTGCTTCGAGCCATCGGCGAATTCAAGTATCGGGAGATCGCCGACGTGTTAGGAGTCCCCGCGGGCACCGTGATGAGCTGCCTCTCGCGGGTCCGCGTGCGGCTACGCGAGCAATTGACCGAACACTGTCGCCGGCAGGGACTGTTGCCGGGCGACGCCTGACAGAACCGCCAGGCCGGATGGGAAGCCGGCGGAGCGGTTACCGAGGGTGGACTTATGAACTGCGAAGAAACGCGTCGGCATTGGGATCTTTATCATGATTCCGAAGGGGACGGTGAATTGTATCTGCAGGTCAACCAGCACCTGGCCGAGTGTCCCGCCTGTGCAAAGTGGTTTTACGAGCAGAGCCGGCTGGAGGATGTGCTGGTGGAGAAACTGCGCGGCGGCCCGAAGACCTCCCCTACGCCCGAACTGTGGAACTCGGTGCTGGCCAAGGCCGGCGTCGTGGAGGCGCCCCGGAGCTTGGCGCGGTCTTGCCTGTTTTTTCTCGGCGGGGGACTGGCGGTGGCGGCGAGCGTGCTGATCGCCGTATTCGTCCTTTCGCGCGGGAGCGATCTCCATGCGGGACCGAGTTTGTCCCAGTTGACCGCACAACATCATCAGTCGTTCGCCCAAGGACAACAAGCGGCGGACTTCGCCAGTCGGTCGGACCTGGACGTGGAGGCGTATTTGCAGCGTCGCGTGGCTTTCCCCGTGCGCTGCCCGCCGCGGCAAGACACGGGCTTCTTCGTGCAGGGCGCCGGGGTTTGCCGGCTGGAGCGTAGCGAGGCGGCCTACCTGGTGGGAGAGGTGGACGGCGCCTCGGTTTCGATTTTCCTTCTGCCGAGCGATTCGCTGAGGCGCTTCCCGCACCAATACCAGGCCCTCCAGCGCGAATACACGCATCGCTGCCGCGAGGGCAAGTACGAAATGATCATGGCCCAGATCGACGGCAGTGTGGTGCTCGTGGTGGGGCAGGTTGATCCAGGGCGTCTGCAGCGCGTGTTGCGGGCCTACGGAAGCTACCCGCACGCCGTTTCCACTTGAGAACGTAGTAGCAGGCACATTCTGTGTGCCGTCCGTTGGAGTTCACGCTTTAGCGTGTTGTCCGCAGCCTAAAGGCTGAATGCCAACAAACGGCACACGGAGTGTGCCTACTACTCTTAGGAGTTTTGCATGATTCGAGGAGCGCTGAAAAACCCCTACGCGATTGTGGTCGCCGCCTTGGTGGTCGTCGTGCTGGGGATCACTTCCTATCGACAAATCCCCGCCGACCTGCTGCCGATCTTTGAGACGCCGGCGGTGCAGATCATCACCTTCTATCCCGGCATGCCGCCGGAGGTGATGGAGCGCGACATCACCAGCCGCATGGAGCGGTGGACGGCTCAATCCGTGGGCATCGAACACCAGGAAGCCAAGTCGATGCTGGGGGTATCCATCGTCAAGGACTTCTTTCGAGAAGACATCTCGATGGACTCGGCCATGAGCCAGGTCACCAGCTACGCCATGAGCGACCTGTACTACCTGCCGCCGGGCACGGTGCCGCCGATGGTCATGCCGTTCGACCCCACGGCCTCCGTGCCGCTGGCCCTGGTGACGGTGTCCAGCCCGGAGATGAGCGAAAAGGAGTTGTACGACATCGCCTATTTCGAGCTTCGCAATCGCCTTCAGGCCATTCAGGGCGTGATCGCCCCGGCGGTGTACGGCGGGAAATTGCGGCGGATCCTGGCCTACGTGG
>JAHWKS010000139.1 GCA_019347795.1 Planctomycetota bacterium
CCTTCGCTTCGAGCACGTCCCGCCATTTCTTATAGGCCCGACCTCCGGCGCCTCCCATGCCCAAAAGGCCCGCCGTCTCCAAGGCGCGGAGCACTCGCTCGCGTTCGGCTTGAAACGATTCGCGGAGGGCGATGTCTTCCACTTCCAGGAACCGCCGCACCGCCGCGTACGGTGGAAGGGAGTCGTCGTGTTCATAAAGATCGATCAGCCACGGCGGCTGCGGAGCGATCGGATGTGCGGCGTCGGTATCAGGTTCCGCCGCATTGCCCGCAAGCGTTTGCGTCACGATTTCACATAGCTCGGCGCCGCTGCGTCCGAGGTAGTAGCGGGCGTGTACATCCTTGCCGTCCGCTTCACCGTCGCCGGCGGTCGGATGCGATTCGACACACGCCGCGGGCGCCCGGTCGCATCGTCCCAGGCACGAGACGCCGCATACCGATAGCTCCGCTTTGCCGATCTTCCGCTCCTGCTTGAAACTCTGCAATTCCGCCAGCGCGGCGGCGGCGCCCGCCAGGTGGCAGCTCATGTCGCGGCAGACCTTCACTTCCACCCGCGCCGGCGGAGCGCGGCGGAAGTGCGGGAAAAAGCTGGACACCTCCTCCAGACGATAGAGCGGCGTGTGCATGCGGCGGGCCAACTCCCGCAACTCTCCCTCGGGCAGCCAGCCGCGCCGGCGTTGAATCTGACCCAATTGTTGAACGATCATGGCTCGAGCATCGTGCGGAGTTGTCGGCGCACCGCGTCCACCGCGGCCGCGTGGTCTCCCCGCGAGTTTAGCACGTTGTGGAGACGCTGCAGGTCATTTTGCAGCGGCGATTCCCCGTGAAGCGCTTCGACGGCGAGTCGCCACTGGGCCGCGGAATCCCAACTTGCCGGCGCCGAAGACGCCTCCTCATCGGCGGCCAGTGCGGCGAGCATCCGGCGGCGGTCGAGGTCGCGGGCGGAGGCTTCTAAAGCCTGGAGCGCCTGTTCTGCTGCACGCTGGACGGCTTGCGCGTCGGCAAGCGGCCTTTGCATCGCTCGCTCGAGCAGGATCAATTCTTGCAAGAGTTTCTCGCCTGCCTCATCCGTCTCCGCGGCGTGCTCAGCCAATAGTCGCGGCATCGCGAGATCCCACTCGCCTAGGGGCAAGGCGCCGAGGTTTTCCGGCGAAACCGGGTTTCCCTGCTTGCGGCGTTGCGGCCGCAGATCGTGATGGCAAGCGGCGCAGTCGTAAGCCGCGAACTCCGGCCAAGGCTGCCCGTTGGCGCGGGCGTGCAGCAGTCTCAGCCACGCCTTCGCGCTTACGATCTGACCGACTCGCCACATGGCCGCATCGAGTTGCGTCGGGTCGTCAGCGGCGATGCCAAGACGCGCGCGGCTCTCCGCCCGCTCCGCCGCATCGTCCCAATGCCTGGGCAGCGCCCGCCAGTACGCCGCAAACTCGAAGTTCAGTCGCGGATGGCCGGCGGCGATCAGATCGTGCGTCACATCCCGCCCCGGCGAGCCGACGTGGCACGAAGCGCACATCTCCGCTCGCACGCCCGGGTGCTTCGTGTCCAGGAAGCCAAGCTCCGCCTTCGCCTCGGGCGACAGATTCTGCCAGTCGGCAGTGCGATGTTTGACGAACCACAATTCGGCGTCGCCATGACATGCCTCGCACCGCACGCCCGCGGAGAGATCAAATTCCGCCGGCTTCGGCGCCGCGACCGAAGCAGAGCCGCCCGGCGCATGGCAACTGGCGCAGTTCTCCCGGAGGAAGTCTGCCATCGCCGGATCGGCCGAGTCCGCAGGTCCGCCGAGTAAGCGAACCATGCGCTGCGACCGCTCACTGAACAGCACGGCGTGGGCCGTCGCGTGCGGATCGGAGGCGTTCCAGACGGCGGCGGCGCTCCGCCAATCGTCGTCTGTCGCCGGGAGCGCTCCGTGGCATCGGCTGGCGGAGCACGAATAGCGACGAGGAAGCGGCGCCATCGGTTCCGCCGGCGGCAATGATCGCTTCGCCGCCGGCGCCGCGCGGAGCAACACCCTCCGCGGGACCGGCGCGTCGCGGTCTACGATCGTGATCGCCAGCATCGCCGCCCAAGCCAGCCCCACGATCACGAGCACGGATTTTGCGATCCGAACCATCGGCCGTCAGGGAGATGAGTCATCGAGCAGCCACTGCCGCATGAGCTGTTGCTCCGCATCGCTCATCGACGATGCGACGCGGCCGTGGAAAGCGTCTCCCGGACGGACGCCCGCATGGTAGCGATGGCACTGGGCACAGTCGTGACGCGCTCCCGGCGAACCATCGGCGACCACCGGCCGATGGCACTTCACGCAGAGCGTCCGGTCGGGAATCATCACCTGCTCGTGGCTCGCGGCGGGATCCTCCTCTAGGTAGCCTTCCGCGTAGGCCTCCGGGTGACAATCCTTGCACGATACGCCGCGGTGGGCGGCATGGTCGAAACGGGCGTGGGCGAACCATACCTGCGGGATCGCCGCGGGCGCCACGTGCGGCATCAGGCCGCCATCGGCGTTCTCTTGCTCGATGAGCGTGTGGCACTTATTGCACTCGCCGGACAGTTCCCGCTCCAGCGCAGAAACCTGCGAGGCAATGACCGTGCCCAGCTCAATTCGGTCGGAAAGCGGCGCCGCTCCCGGCTTGAGGTCGCTGAGCGGTACGGCGCGCCTGCGGATCTTGCCGATCTCCTCCTGGTTTTCCAGCAATGCCGCAGTCAGGATGCCACGCATCTCGCGGGGCGAAAGGCCGTGAGGAACGCGCACCGGGAGGCCGCCGACCGGCAATGCGATCGGGTGGCAGGCCCGGCAATCGCGGTCGAACGAGATCGGCCGCATGTAGGCCCCGGCGGTCCGCCCGGGCTCCTGCGAATCGTCCCGATGACAGGCGTGGCATCGGAGTTGGATCATGCCGGTTGAATTCGCAGCGAACTCCGCGTAGCGATCGCGATCTTCCGGCGCCAGATCCTTCAGCGTCAACGAAGCCTCCTCTTTGCCCGGCGGCGCGAGGCCGAGCGATGTGTGGCGCCCGTGCGTGAACTTGATCGCGCCGGGATCTCGAGCAAGCGAGCGGAACGGGGGGTGGTCTGCGGCGAAGCTCGTGACGTGCGCGGCGAGGGGGGGATCAAAGCTCGCGGCCGACTCCACCGTTCGGGTGTGGGCATCCAAGTCGGCGTGACAGACGGTGCAAGCATGGTCGGCCACGCGATTCAGATCGGCGTCGCGCCCCTGATGCTCATGATGGCAACTGGCGCAGCTCGCCACTTCGTGCGGCTTCTGCGTCGGATGATGCTCCGGGCCAAGGTGACAGGCCTGGCAGAGACGATCGGAGGCGCGGCGCCGGGGGAGCGATTCGCCGGAGGCGTCGCCGGCCTGCGGACGGCGCCAGGAGACGAATGCGGCGTCGTCGCGAATCGGCGCGAAGGGAATATGACAAGCATTGCACTCCGCCTCCCACATCTGATGGACGGCGGCCACCGGCGCCGGAGCGTACCGCAGGTTGCCCCCGCCGGGTTGAAAGTATCCGACCGCCAACCACCCCGCCGCGGCGACTCCCGCCGCCGCGGCCAACATCCACTTGGCCGCCGCGACGCCACGCGCGCCGCGGAAATGATCGAGCGGAATTTGCAGCGCCCTCCGCTTCGCTTCGCCGATCCTCGCCATAGGGTTTACCAGTACTTCAAAGCGACGACGATGTGGACGCCCAGGACCAGCAACAGCGCCACGGAAAGCGGCACGTGCACCGTCAGCCAGGCGTGCAGCCAGAAGTGCAAGCGCCGCTGCAAATCGAGTTGCCGCCGCTGCGCGCACCACTGCTCCAACGCCTCGACGATCGCCAGAGTGGCGTCATCCGCGCCGCTCCGGAGTTCGCGGAAGAAGGCCGCGGCCTGGTCGGGCGCCCCCAGCGGCGAACCGCTTCTCTTGCCGTCCAGGAGAAAGGGGCGAATCGCTCCGTAGAACGCCTCCTGAAGCACGGCCGCATTCGGCGCCGGCGCGTCGGGAGCGAGCCGCTTGAGCAGGGCCGCGTTCAGGAGCGCCGGCGAGCGCACGGCGCCGACGACCGCGGCCCGCCGCTCTCCGGCCGCCGCGCCGCCCAATCCGCCGACCTCGCCTGCTGCGTTTCCGGCGCCGGGCGGGGGATGCTCCGCTGTTCGGGCCGCGTTTCTCGGCGCCCGCCGCTCGAAGGCCCCGGCGGCCGCCGTCGCTTCGGCGGAAGAGCCGTGCACATCCGCGGTCGTCACTGCCCGCTCGGCCGAGGGCGGCCCGCAGGCGGCAAGCACCAGGTCCTCCGCCAACTCGGCGTTTTGGCGAGCGACCTGCTCGATCTCCGAGTGAATCGTTTCCTCAGGAACCTGCCGCAAGAGCATCTTGGGGACGATCTGCTGCACCGCCAAGCCGATGACGCCGCTGGCGATGACCGCCAGAAACAGCCACATCAAGACGGTGCTCAAGACGCCTCCCCAAACGATCCCGCCGTGCACCAGCGTCAAGGGGACCGTCAGCAGCCCCATCCAGATATGGGCCCGCATCCATACCCGTGCGCTTCCCAGCCGCCGCCACGCCCGAACGCCTTTGCGCGGCCAGATGAGAAACTCGAAGAGGATCAACATCGCGGCGAGCACGCCCGTCGCCAGCCCGACCAGGCTGCTGCCTCCCGGCCACCGCGGCGACTGCAACGCTTCCACCGCATACCAGGCGACCGCCGCACCGGCGATCAGCGCCGTCGCGACAAGCCACGGGACGTGGCGGCCAAGAGTTTCACGGTCAAGAAGCACGGCGTTCGGGGGCGACGAGGACGTGTCCCTTCTAGCACCCGACCGATGAGGTGTCAACGCGCGCCTTTCGGTCGGGCGCCGATCGTAGCTTGACTCTCCGAGTCGAGCACTGCCCGCTGACTTCCAAACTGCTCGACTCGGGAGAGTCAAGCTACGGGCAGTCTGGTAGACTGATCTTCGGCGACGTGATGCGCTTGCTGATCTCTCAATGCTGCCTCCTCATGAGCGAGCCGCTATTAGCCCCGACGTTCCTGTTCCGCTTCTCGGCGCCGTGTCGATCGGCCAAGGACCTTTGGCCCAACGGAGGGCTGCAGCTTGGCGAGAAGCATCGCCTTCCCAGCTTCGGCGAGTTGGAGGGACGGCCGCTGTTTGCCGACGTGCGCGGCGCCTGGAGCCCGCGGGGATTCTCCTTTTGGGTGCAGGTCACCGGGAAGCGGCAGATGCCGTGGTGCCGCGACTCCCGCTTGGATGAAAGCGACGGGTTGAGCGTCTGGATCGACACCCGCAACACGCAGAACATTCACCGGGCCAGCCGGTTCTGCCATCGCTTCGTGTTTCTTCCCAGCGGCGGCGGACGGCGAATGGAGGAGGCCGTCGCGGCCGCGCTGCCGATCAACCGGGCGAAGGAGCACCCCAAGCCGGCGCCGGCGGACTCGCTTCGCGTGCGGAGCCAGCAGCGGGTCGGGGGTTACGTGCTGGAGGCGCATATCGCGGCGGCGGCGCTGACGGGCTTTGACCCCGCGGAGCACCCCCGCATCGGCTTCGCCTACGCCGCGATCGACCGCGAGTTGGGCTGGCAGACGTTCACGGTCGGCCCGGAGTTCCCGTTTGTCGAGGACCCGAGTCTGTGGGGCGAACTGGAGTTGACCCCCTAGAGCAGGCGAGCGGGGGGCGTCAGCCCCCTGATGCGCCGTCAGCTTACGCCAGCCGCTCGCCGGTCGTCGTCGATCAAACGAGTCGTCCGCCGGCGAGGTTCAACTCCGGTATCGGCGCCGTCCACAGGACGAGCGGGAATTCCTGTTCTATCACGTAGCGTACGGCTGCCAGAATCGCCGCTTCATTCGCAAGTTTTCGCTTGGATCCTGACTCCGTCCACCATGTGTCGCTTACCGGTTTCGACCAGCGCCGATTGAGCGCGCGGCTTCCGTAACTTTTGAAGTCCCGCAGCAGCGTTTCCGGATCCGGATCACCGGGAACGCCGACCACCAAGTGAACGTGATTGGACATGATCGCGACCGCCAGGAGCATCCAACCGCGATGCGCAGCGGTCTCCTGAAACTGCCCTAAAAGCACTTCGGCCTGTCCTTTGACAAAACGTACAGGCGGACCGCGAAGTTTCTGCACCGCGAAGCGGCGAAGTCCCGGCATGTCCGCGTCATAGGGTGTCCCGGGAATGTTGTGGCGCACTTCCCGGCCCGGGCCGTCGCGAACGTTACTTACGAAGCCGCGTACGTCCCCCGGAAGCCACTTGCCGTAGGTGGTAGATGTCAGTAGCCAATGACGGTCCATGAGGAGGTTCTGAGATATGGACGGTCAGACTCGCAAAGGTTCAAGATACCGAAAGACTTTCGGTGCGTCCATCAGCGGTCTGCCGTGACCGCTCGCGCGGCGAGCGGGGGGCGTCAGCCTCCTGATGGCGCGTCGGCATCCATTGCTCAGTAGCGTCGATTGCGGCGCCATCAGCCGGCTTACGCCGGCCGCTCGCCGGGACCGCTCGCGGCTGATTTGTTAAACGTCGAATCCTTCGCCGAACACGGCGTCGAGCGCCGCCAGGTTCGTTGTGTCGTCCCGCGCGTCATCGGCATCATCGCGGAGAGCACCGCTTTCGGACGAAGTGTGGGCAACCGCTGCGTCGCTCCACTCGTCGGAGAGGAATTCTTCGCCGCCGAAATCCGCCAGAGCGGCGTCTCGCTTTTGAGCGTCCAGGCGGCGGAAGTAGCTCTCCGAGCTGATGTCGGTCAGCACGTGGTAGCCGGGGAAGGCGGCATCGGGCGCCGCGTCAATCGGCGCCGCCGTTTGCGAGGCGAACAACTCGCCTTCGCCCTGCAGCTCGGGTTGGCCGCCGGAATTAATCCGGTCCCGCAGGTGCTGCACAATCACAAGAATGTCCGCCACCGAGACGTTTTCGTCCCCGGTGGGATCCACAAACGGCGGGCGATTGGGGAGCGGACGCTCCGTGGGGGGCGGAACGTTCGGCGGATTGCCATCCAAGTCAAACGGATTGCCGAAGTCGCGGAGCGTATTCACCACCAGCAGCGCGTCCAGGATGGTCACGAGGCCGTCTCCGCTCACGTCGAGCGGGTTCTCCGGGTTCTGCCACATGTGGTCGCGCTGGTTCACCGTGATGGTCACCCTCGCCGGCGCCGAGAAGGCGCCGCTGGGGTCGGCCACGCGGTAGGTGAACTCATCGACGCCGACGAATTCCGCATCCGAGCGGTAGGTGAAGCTGCCGTCGGCGTTGGGCGACGCGACGCCGCCGCTGGGCCCCTGGACAAGCTGCACGCTCGAAGGATCGAGCGCCGGATCATCGACGTCGGTGTCGTTCGAGAGCACCGTGATCCGCACGGCGATCCCGCTCTCGGTAGTCGCCTGGTCAGGATTCGCCGTCGGCGCGTCGTTCACGCCGAAGATGCGCACCGTGACGGTCGCCGGCAGCGACGTGTCGTTGCCGTCGGTGATGGCGTAGGTGAACGTATCGTCGAATGAATCGTTCGGCTGGAGCGCTTGAAGCTGCGCGGATCCGGTCGGATCGTACGTGAACGAGTTGGCCTGCGCGTCGAACGTGATCGAGGCGCCCGCCGAGGTGCTCGTTGAGGACGGCGGGACGATCGACAACGTCGCGGCCCCTTCGGGGTCGAAGTCGTTGGACAGCACCAGGGCGCCGTCGATCGTCAGCACGCTGTCTTCATCCGTAGAGAACTCGGAGGGGAACGGATTGGTGGTGTCCGGGTCATCCACCGCCACCGGATCGTCATTGACGCCGTTCACCATTATGGACACTGTGGCCGTGTCCGTGTTCCCCGGACCCTGGCCGTCGGTAATCGTGTACGTGAAGGTGTCCGTGTCGCTCTGGCCGGGGCCCAATGCTTGGAGCTGCGGCGCGTTGCGGGGGTCGTAGGAGAACGTGCCGTCGTCGAACACCTGCACCGCGGCGCCCTTGTCGCTCGTCATTTGGAAGCTATCCAGCGAGATGGGGTCGTTCTCGGCGTCTGTGTCGTTGGCGAACAGCCGGACCGCGAAATTACGCGCGATCGCCTGATCCTCGGACGTGGTGTAGTTGGCGTTCGGGAACGAATCGGGATCGTCCATCGCGTCGGGCGGGTCGTTCTCGCCGACCACGTCGATGGCGACGGTCCCCTCGTTCGATTCTGCCTCTCCGTCGTTGGCGGTGAAGGTGAACATGTCCGAACCGAAGAAGTCGGGGTCGGGCGTGTAGGTGAACGTGCCGTCCGGGTCGAAGACGACCTGACCGTTGCTCGGCCCGGAGGTGATGGTGAACGTGAACATGTCATCGTCGATGTCGGTCAGCGGCGCCTGCTCGACCAGCGACATGTCCTCC
Organism: Planctomycetota bacterium; assembly: GCA_019347795.1. Lineage (GTDB taxonomy): Bacteria > Planctomycetota > Planctomycetia > Pirellulales > Pirellulaceae > JAHWKS01. The sequence continues at coordinate 8,317 of JAHWKS010000139.1, forward strand.
GGCGTGCTGAACTGGGCGCTGCCGGCGATCGGCGGGTCGTTCGTGCCCTGCACGTCCAGCGTGACGGTGCCTACGTTGGAGTCGGCGGTCCCGTCGTTCGCAGTAAAGGTGAACGAGTCGATGCCGTCGAAATCGGGATTGGGAACGTAGGTGAAGCTGCCGTCGGTGTTGAACGTCAGTTGGCCTTCGGTCACGCCGGACACGAGCGTATAGGTCAGCGGCGCGTTGGGATCGTCGGGGTCGAACGCCGGCGCCTGGCCGTTGAAGCTCGCGTCTTCCCTCGGGGTGAAAGTCACATTCTGGGCGATCGGGTCATCCGGCTGCGGCGCGACGTTGATCTCAATCGTCGCCGGAGTCGAGTCGAGAAAATCATCGCTCGCCTTGAACGTGAACGAATCCGTTCCGAAAAAGTCGGGGTCGGGCGTGTACGTGAACTTACCCGTGTCGGCGTCGAAATCCGAAATCGCGCCATTCGCAGGTCCGCTGACGATCATGAACGTAACAGGATCGCTGTCGGGGTCGCTGGCCATCAACATCCCCATGACCGACCCGTCTTCATCGACCGAGAGGGCCTGGGCGCCCCTCTGGCTCTGGGCCACGGGCGGGCGGCCGCCGCGGATGGGCACGAGGTAATCTTCCACTTCGCCGTCGAGAGCCAACCCCGCAGCCGTCAAATCGCCGTCCGTGCTGACGCGGAACCGGGCGTAGGTATCAAAGTCGTCCGTCGCCGCGGCCGAGGAGGGCGTGCTTAAGGTGAGCACGTGCGTGCCCGCGGTCAAGGGAACGCTGACCGTTCCCGCAGGGAGCGCCACGCCGTCCACATGGGTCCACACAACCTTCTCGAGCGGATCGTCCCAGTCGCCGTCGTCGGTGAAGTCGATCCAGCCCTCGAAGATTCCGTCCTTGGAGATCGTGACCCGCACGTCGGTCGTGATGAA
>JAHWKS010000140.1 GCA_019347795.1 Planctomycetota bacterium
GAGGTGAAGGACGAATGACGAAGGACGAAGGAGGAATCATCGTAGGCGTGGGTGATGATGGTTTCTCCGTCCACGGCCGCGAGCACCTGGCGGTCGCAGATGGCGGCTTCCAGGAGGAATGGAGTCTCGTCTTCGATGCGGGGGAAGGAGGCGGTTGCGACTTCCTGGCCGGCGCGATGTAGCGAGGCTTCGCCCCGTCGCGGCCGGAGGCGGAGGCGCCACGTCTCCTGGCCGTCGTGAAGCGAGACGGCGACGCAACCTTCGCCGATCGTCTGGACGCGGCATTGAAGCATCAGGTCGGACACGGGATTCAAGGTCCGCGGCGGCCCGAGGTTGTAGCCGTAGTCGTCCAGCACGGGCGACTCCTTGGTGCGCAGACCCGGCAGCGGCGAGCAACGCCAGTGGCGGTAGGTGAGCCACGCGAACTCGGGGTCTCTCGAGGACTGCGAGTCGCCGGGGTACGTGTAAACACCGCCGCTCTGCGACCAGCCGTTGTCGTCATTCCATCGCGGCGGGAGGTCCTCGGGGCGATAGCGGTCGTCGTGGACGGGAACGCGCGTTTCGCGGAGCTGTTCGAGCGACTTCCGCACGAGGCGGCCATCGGCGTAGACATCGCCGCCGCGAAGCTCGATCGTCTCGCCGGGGAGGCCGACGATCCGCTTGACCGAGAGCCGCTTGAGCTCCAGCGGGTCAGGAAGCGCGACGGCTTCGAAGCGCCGCGGAGAACGCAGCCAGAAGGCGCCGCGGTCGATCAGCACGCGCTCACCCGCCGCGAGCGAAGCGGCATCGAGGTCGTTTCCGGCGAAGCCGCAGTTGGGACAGACGGCGGAGTTGAATGCCTGCGTCTGCGTCGCGTCGATTTGAATGCGATAGCCGCAGTCGCCGCACGCGAGCTCGTATCGCGGTCCGAGAAGCGCCGGAGCCATGGAGCCGCTGACGATGCGGACCGGCTTGACAAAGCCCTGTATGGCCGCGATTCGCGCGACGATCATGCACGCCGCGACCGCGAGTCCCGCCGCCATGATGCGTCGGATCCAGGAGCGATTGTAGAACGCTTTCAGCGTTCGTGCCGAACTCGTAGCTTGACTCTCCGAGTCGAGCGATTTGTAAGTCAGCGGGCAATGCTCGACTCGGAGAGTCAAGCTACGCGCCGGCGGGGCGCCTCGGATACCGGACGGGGTCGGGGTGGTTTTTCGGTCATGGATCATTCGACATAGCAGGAGTTGGGGCCGAAAAACCTCCCCGACCCCTTCCCAGGTTCCGGTTGGTTGGGCGCCATGGTCACCCGGAGTGCGCTGCGCGACCCTGGGCTGTGGAATGTAACGCCTTCGGCGTAGGAGGTGCACGGGGATCGCTATTTTGCTTGCTCGGGAAAATCGCGGCGGAAACGCTCGAGGAGGGGGTCCATTTCGTTCTTTACGATGTAGAGCTTGCCGCGGATCTTCTTGGTTTCTCCCGGCGCCAGGCCGCCGATGCGGAAGTCGTTGTGGATGCAGGCGATTACGCCTTGAAAGATCTCTTGATACGGCTCGAAGGCGACGGCCATGATCAGCCGGTCATCGGCCGAGAAGCAGCCGCACAGGCCGTTGGACGGCACGAGTGTACTCAGCGGCCGCGGGTTCACGTCGTCGCGATCAACAGGCTTGGGGCAATAAACCTGCCCCGGCGTGTAGCGGGCCTCGGTGGCCCACGGCTCGGTAGGAAGGCGGGCCAGCTCGCCGTCGATGAACAGGAAGCACTTCCGCGCGTAATCGGGAACGAGCGTCCGGGCGTCCTCTTTGCCGCAGCCGGTGAACTCGTCCACGCGAATGCACGGCTGCGCCCAGTGCGCTTCCGACGTTTTGTCCGTCGGATTATGAGCGGCGATGTCGAAGTCGATCTCATCGGCGCCGACGGTAATCGTGTGCTCGACCACCACGCCGTCGGCCAGCTTGTCGCGGAGGCGAATCACCCGGCCGTCGTCGCTGGCCGACGCCAGCTCCGCCTGGTGGCGAATTACCGTTTCGCCCCAATCGCGATCGGTGGAGCCCGGCCGGCAGTACGCCTCCAGGTAGTTGATGCGGATCGGACCCGGGAGATGATCGCCGCTGACCGTCAGGTAGTTCTTCTCCCACGCCGCGCGCAGGTGCGGCGCCGAAGCGTCGTCCGCGTTTTGTGCGAGAACGAAACCGCAACCAAGGCCGGCCAGCGTGCAGAGAACGACCGGGGCCAGCGTGAAACGAAGCATGGCTGTCTCTTCGTCGAGGAGGAATGGGAGCGGCTACTTGGGGGCGATCATGCAGATCAGTCGCCGGCCTTGCTCCAGGGGAGGCGTCTCCACCTTGCCCACCTCGGCAAGTTGGGAGATGACGCCTTCCATCACTTTGCGGCCTTCCTCCTTGTGGGCGTTCTCCCGGCCGCGGAACATCACCGAGACCTGCACCTTGTCTTTGTGCTTGAGGAAACGCTCGGCCTGCTTGATCTTGAAGTCGATGTCGTGCTCTCCCGTCTTGGGACGCAGACGAATCTCCTTCGTCTTGGTCTGGTGCGTGTGCTTCTGGTGCAGCTTCTTGCTCTGCTGGTACTTGAATTTGCCGTAGTCCATGATGCGGCAAACCGGGGGGCGCTCCGTGGGCGCCACCTCCACCAGGTCCAGCCCCTGCTCACGGGCGCGGTCCATTGCTTCCCGTGTAGGAATGACGCCGAGCTGGGCGCCGTCTGCGTCGATGACGCGCACGGGCGAGATGCGGATGGATTCGTTCACCCGCGTTTGATTGCGATCGACAGCCACAGTCCTCCTGTTCGTAATCAGGCGAAAGTAAGGGAAGTCCGCCCGGCCGCCACGCGCGGCAGGGCCTTCCTAATTCTCCCAAGTATACCGTTTCCCTCGTCAATATCGACGATTTTTTCCCGCCGGGTCAATCGGTTCGCCCAAATTACTTCGCCGCCTGGAATCCCGAGCGAGGGAACGGTCGGGTGGCCCGGCCCGTCCGCGAGGGCGAACCTTTCTCGTAACGTCCCTCACTAACGCGTCGGGCTACGATCGCTCCCGCCCGCCTTGTCCGTCGGCGGAAATTCGTTAGACTATTGGAGTTGTCGAAATCCCTGGACCCTATCGAACGCAAGTCGCAGACCCCATGCCGCCCCGGATCAAGAAAAAGGCGAAAGCTCGCGCCCGCACGAAGAAGAAGGACCCGATTTACGTCGACGGCGTGCGGCCGCGTCCGATGTACGTGGATTACAAGAACATCGAGCTTTTGAGCAAGCTGGTGAACCGGCATGGGCGGATCGTGAGCCGGCGGAAGACCGGCTGCTCGGCCCATAGCCAGCACGCGGTGACCCAGGCGATCAAGCGGGCCCGCTTCATGGCCTTGTTGCCCTACGTCGGCGAGTAACCGTGGCCGCCCATCGCACCCGCCGGCGCGTCGAGTTTCGCGATACCGACGCCGCGGGGATCATGCACTTCTCCACTTTCTTCGTCTACATGGAGCAGGCCGAGCATGAGCTTTTGCGCAGCGTCGGCCTGAGCGTTCTGGAGCACGATGACGAGGGGATCCTCAGTTGGCCCCGTGTCTCCGCCTCCTGCGACTATCGCCGGCCGCTGCGGTTCGAGGACGAATTCGAGATCGAGACCCGCATCGAGCGTCTGGGCGAGAAGAGCATCACCTTCGCCTGCCGCTTTCTGCACGAGGGGCAGGAGGCCGCCGCGGGCCGCCTCACCGCCGTCTGCTGCCGCTTCCCGGAAGGCCGGCCCCCGCAGTCGATCCCAATCCCGCCGCGCATCGCCGATGAGCTGCGACGGTACGTGGATAATGGTTGAATTGGCGCCGCTCAACGGGGACACCGGGCATGGCGAATGTCAGCCAGCTTCTGAAGCAGGCAGAGCGCGATCTTCCGTCCGATGTGACCGACCAGAGATAGGGTACGGCGCTCGGTCTCGCAAATGAGTTAGTCGCCGATCACCCGCTTGAGCTTTGGTACGTCGTCACCCGGTGGGGAAGCTCTGCTGACGAAGACCTTCGCGACGCGATCGCACGCTGCATCCTCGAACACCTGTTGGAACACCACTTCGAAATGATCTTTCCGCTGGTAGAGCAAAAGGCACTCGCAGATCCACTCTTCGCCGCCACGTTTCGTCGCTGCTGGAAATATGGTCAATCCTAAATCGCAGAGAACGCGCTCCGCTTTGACAATCTCCGTGATAGGTGTGATCCCGTGTGATCGCCTGCTGCATTGAGGGAGTTGAGCCATAGCTTCGTCAGCCACGCGACCGCGAACCGGCGCCTCACGAGTTGCGATCGTTGAGCGAGGAAAGCCGATCTACAACTTCCTGCGTCGTGCGCCATGGCCCCTCCTCGTTCGCTTCCGCTTCCGCCGCGGCGACCTCCTCGAGCGTGAACGGATTCTTGCCAGGTATGATGAAGCGGTTGGCGAGCGACACCCAGCCCAGAAAACTGCCGTCCGGATGCCGAACGGCGACCACGCTTCCGGCGATGCAAGCACTGATGCCTGTTCAGGTGTGAGAGTAATTTCGCTCATCGCACGTTCGTACAAGTAGCTCGTGATGCCCGTGAAAGGTGTCCCGCATTCTACCACGTCGGCTCGCTTCCTCGCCGCACGTGATCGGGGAATAACACGGAATCTGCAACGTCTGCTGTCGCCGCTTCGCGGCTTCCGAGCGTTTCTTTCGATCGTACTCCGCGGGCTTGCGCCCGCGGCTACATGCTGCCGCCGCTCCGCGGCTCATGTGATTCGGCGTGGTATGTTGTTGATCTTGGCCTGAAGCGGTTCGACTGCGTCGGATTCCGGATTCGATGTCCGAAAAGCTTCCTTGCTCACTCATCGAGCTTGGGCGGCTTGCCAGGGCGATTGTCTGGGAGGGAGTCGCCGTCGGCCGCGGCGGTGCGGTACTTTAGTAGCAGCGCCCAGAGGCCGAGGAAGGCGGCGACGCAGCCGAAGATGATGAGGGCTTTGAGCGCCTGGCGGACGCCGCCGTAGAGATACGCGCCGCCGGCCAGGAATGTTCCCCAGACGATCAGGGCGAGCATGATGTAGCCGATCAGGTTGCGCGACGCGGCGGGCTTCGGCGTCATCGGAGTCGTGCAGGACGGGGGCCGTCGTTGGCGGGAAAACCATCTTCCCGACCGCCTGCATCCTACTCCGGCTTATAAACGGATTGGAAGAGGTCGCGTTTGGCGGCGGCTTGGGCCGCAGCGTCTTGCGCGGCGGCGGCGGCGCTTTGGGCGGCCTGCATCGCTTCGGCCTTGGCGGCAAACGCCTTCTCCGCCTCGGCCTTGATCGCCAGCGACTTCTCGTACTCGGCCTTGATCGCCGCGAGCTGCGCCTCCAGCGCCTTGGCGGCCTCGGCCTTTTCGGCGGCCATCTTCTCGGCCGCCTGCTGCTCGGCGGTCGCCGCTTCCAGGGCGGTCTGCGCCTGGGCCGCGGCTTGAGCGGCGGCTTCGGCCGACTGAGCAAGCTGCGTCTCGGCCTGCTGGAACGCGGCCAACTCGGCGGCGGCCTTGTCGGCGGCGGCCTTGGCGGCGTCGGCGGCGGCCTTGGCGGCATCGGCGGCGGCCTTCACCTCGGCGAGTTTCTTCTCGACCTCGGCCTTCGTGGCGGTGAGTTTTTCGACTTCGGACTTGGCCGTTGTCGCCGCCTGCGTGGCGGCCGTGAGCGCGGCGGCCGCGGCCTGCGCGGCTTTATCGGCCTCGACGACCTTCGCCTTCGAATCCTCCAATGTCTTCTGTGCGGCGGCGAGGGCGTCGGCCGCGGTCTTGGCGGCGGCGGTTTTCTCCTCGACGGTCTTCTGAGCCGCGGCGCGCTGCGTCTCCGCGGCGGTCGCGGCGGTTTGCGCCGCCTGCGACTTCTCGGTTAAGGACTGCACTTCCGCCGTCTTGTCGGCGACGGCCTTCTCGGCAGATGCTTTATCCGCGTTCGCCTTGTCGAGCGCGGCCTTGGCGGCGTCCACCTTCGGCTGAGCGGCGGCCTTGTCTTCGGCGGCGGCAAGCTCCGCTTCCGCGGCGCCCAGCGCCTCTTCGGCCGGCTTCACGGCGGCGACGGCCATCGCCAGCGTCTGCTCGAGGGCCGCCTTCTTCTCAGTCGCCTTCTTCACGGCGGATGCGGCTTGCTCGGCTGCTTGCTTCGCATCCGCGGCAGCCTTCTCGGCGGCGGCATACGCCTGATCGGCTGCGGCCTTCTCTTCGGCGGCTTTTTGCGACGCGGCTTGCGCGGGGGCGACGGCTTCGGCCGCCTTTTGCTCGGCGGCCTTCATCGCGACGAGTTGCTGGTCGGCCGCGACTTTGTCCGCTTCCGCCTTCTTGGCGGCTTCCTCCGCGGCGGCGACTTTCGCCACGGCGGCGTTGTAGGCCGCGACCGCGTCGGCCGTCTGCTTCTCGACTTCCGCCAACGCCGCCAGCTTCGGCTGGAGCTCCGCCTGCGCGGCGGCGGCTTTCTCGGCCGTCGACTTGACGAGCATGTCGAGCGTCGGCGGATTGGCCGGCAGGCGCGCGATCTGCTCGGTCGATTCGGCGTCCCACATGCGGGTTTCGCCGGTCCAATCCCCCGCCACGACGCGCTTGCCGTCGTGGGTGAACGCGACTTCCAGCGCCGGCTCGGCGAACGCCGGGAAAGTTTTCAGGGCATTGCCTTCGGCGTTCCAGGTCTTCACGGTCTTGTCCCGACCTGCGGAGACGATACGGCCGTCGTGCGTGAAATCGACCGACATCGCCCCGCCGCCGTGGGCGCCCCAGCTCTTGACGTTCTTGCCGTCGAACATCTCCCAGAGCTTGATGGCGCCGTCCTCGCTCGCGCTAGCCAGCATGTTCGAATCGCCGCGCCAGCTCACATCCCAGATCCCGCCTTGATGTCCCGGCAGGTTGAGGTATTCGCGGGCGGTGTCGGCTTCCCAGACCAGCAGCCCGCCGGAGCGGTCGCCGGTAGCCAGCAGCACGCCGTCGGGGCTGAAGGCGATGGCCTGCAACCAGTCGGTGTGCTTTTTGATCGACTGGACCATCTCGCCGGTTTCGGTCGAGAAGACGCGGATCATCTTCGCGGGCCCGCCGAGGGCGATCAGCGTATGGCTGGCGTTGATGTCGCAGGCCAGCACGGCGTCCACCTCTTCGCCGACCTTGAGCACCCGGGCGCCGGTCTTCACGTCGTACAGCACCGCACAACCGGAGTGTCCGCCGCGTCCGCCGCCGGCCAACAGGAGCGAGCCGTTGCGGCTGAACTTGAGGCAGTAGACTTCGCCCTCGGGGAACGGGAGCACGCCGAGCAGCTCGCCGCTATCGGAGTTGTAGAGCATCACCTGCCGCTGCCCCGCCACCGCGACCAGCGGCGCCCAGGGGCTGGAGGCGATCGCGGTGGCCGCCGCCGCACGCTCGGTGTAAATGACCGGCTGGCGCCAGAGTCCCTCGGGCATCGCCGCGGGACCCTCAGGTTTGCCCGTGGCCGCGTCCGGCGAAATCGCCAGATTCATCGTCTTCTTCTTGGTGACCGTGGAGCCGGAGTTCTCCAGGGCGCCCCCCTCGATCCAGCCGCGGATCACGGCCAGCTTCGCCTCCGGCAGCTTATCCTGCATGGGAGGCATGTTCGGCGTCTCATCGTGGTTCACCAAGGCCCAGAGGCGCGAGCTGGCAAGGTCCTGCTCAAAGACCACCTCGCCGCTGGAGCCCCCTTCCATCGTCGTGCTGTACGTGTCCAGGGCCAGCCCCCCCTTGCGGCCGTCCATGTTGTGGCAGCTAAAGCAGTTTTCGCGGAAGATCGGCCGGACGTGATCGTCGTAGGTGATCTTGTCCTGGGCATGAGCCGACGCGGCGACGCAAGTCAGCCCGGCGGAGACGATGACAAAGAGCGTTCGGTGCAACATGATACCGGCGAACGATATGAGGTGAACAGTCAGGTGGGATCGTTTAACCGCTCCCCAACGGGGAGCGCGAGGGCCAGCCGCTCGGCCGTGTCGAGCGCGGCCCGATGGGCACGCGGTTAAACGTGGATTAGTGGTTGAAAATAAACTCGCGTGAGTTCAGCACGGCCCAGAACACGTCTTCCAGGCCCTGCTGCGGGTTGGCGGCCTGCTGGACCACTTCCATCAGCTTCGCCGTCTCTTCCGCGTTCGGCTTTCGGCTGAGGCAGCGGATATAGATCGATTCGATCGCCTGCTCAGGCGTCTTGCCGCCATCGAGCAGCGTCTTCACAAGCCCTCCCTGTCCGATCTTGTTTTGGACGGTGTCGCCGTTCAAGAGGTGCAGCGCCTGCGAGAGGTTCGGGTCGGTCACCACCTCGCACGCGCACACGGTCTCGCGGGTGGCGCGGCCGAAAGTGGTGAGGAAGTACGTGCTGGTCCGCCCATCGGCGATCTGCACCGCCCGGGCGCCCAGCGGCAGGCCCTGGAACTTGTCCTTCGTCTGCGTCGCTTGGCTAATGCAGTCGAGCATCATCTCGGCCTGAATGCGGCGGACGTTGCCGTGGGCGAAGTTCAGCTCGTCCTGGGCGTTCGACTCGTTGCGGACCGTGCTTCGCTGGTACGCCTGCGAGTTGCAGATGTCGCGCACGACGGCTTTGAAATCGTAGTTGTACTCGATCAGCTTGTCGGCCAGCGCGTCCAGCAGCTCGGGGTTGCTGGGGGGATTGCTCACCCGCACGTCGTCCACCGGCTCGACGATCCCCTTGCCGAAGAAGTGGGCCCAGATGCGGTTGCTCACATTGCGGGCGAAGAAGGGATTGTCCGGCGCCGTGAGCCAATCGGCCAACAGCGCGCGGCGGTCCTTGCCGGCGGTGTCCGGCTCTTCGCCGCCGAGGAACTTGGGCTTCATCACGGCGTTGCCGACCATGTGGCGAACCTCGCCGCCGCCGCGGTTGAAAACGATTGTCTCGCGGTAGTCCTCCCCCTGCTTGCGGCCGATCTGGGCGAAGAACGCCGCGAAGAACGACGCGGTGCCGACGGCGACCATCGCCTGCTGCAGGGTCCACGGCGTCGGCCACACGAGGGCGGCCAACGCCGTCAGCCCCAGCGCGATGACGACGGCGACGATGCCGCTGATGAGAGAACCGATCATGCCCCTGTCCTGCCCGGCACCGCCGCTGCAGGAACATGTGCGGCGGCCGCTGCTCAGCGGTCCCCGATGGGGTTGGGGAGGAAGGTTCTCCTCGGTGATGTGGAGCTGGCTTCCGGGCGGGTACGGTCTCGGCGCTGCCGCCCACTGGAGGCCCGGATGCGCACCATGACCGACGCCGAGATCGACCAGTTCCTCCTTGCCGGCAC
>JAHWKS010000962.1 GCA_019347795.1 Planctomycetota bacterium
GGGAAGTCGTGGTCCTCCAGCCACTCGGTGAAGGTGTCAGACCAGACTTCCAGATCGTCCGGATCGGCGTCCGGCTCTTCATGGTCCCAAAGCACAATCGCATAATTCCCGCGGGAATCTCGCTGAGCCGTGTCGAAGCAGAGGAGATTGCCGCCGCCATCGCTGTAGAACGCCACCAGCCGCTCGGGAAGTGAGATGCCCTTCGGCGGCGCGCGGCGGTTGGAGAGGTTGGCGCCGATCATGTGCGTGGCCGACTTGGGCTTGCCCGTGAGGTCAAAGATCTCCCAGAACGGCAGGCGGTAGCCGTCGCACTCGCGATGGAACTGCACAAAATCCTTGGGGAAGCGAATGCCCAATGCCTGCTCAGCATCGGATATTTCCTGATCCGTCGGCGGCGTGTACGGTCCCGGCTTGCTCATTTCATCAAGCTCGATCGCAGCTTCGCACACGTCCCTAAACCGCTTAAGCATCTGTCTCATGCTCGCCATAGACGCACCAGGGTAGGGTGGACAACGATGGAACGCCGGCTCCATCGTAGCCCATGCTTCCAATCGATCAAAGCGTCCGGTTGCTTGAGAACATGGCGCCGACCGTCGAGTCAGCCGCCGGCCCTGAGTATGTCGTAGACGAGCGACTGGTCGGTGTAGAAAAATCGCGTCAGGTGGTAGAAGACCGGGGCGGCGAAGCAGAGCGAGTCGATGCGGTCCAGCACCCCGGCGTGCCCCTGCACCAGCGTGCCGTAGTCCTGCACGCCGCGGTCGCGCTTGATGGCCGACATCGTCATCCCGCCGGCGAAGCCGAAGACGGCCGTCGCGAAGGAGATCAGGAACGCGGCGCCGAAGTTAAAGGGAGTCACCCACCACAGCGCCCCGCCCACCAGTCCCGTGCAGAGCACGCCCAACAGAAACCCTTCCCAGGTTTTGCTGGCGTGAATCTCGGGGGCGATCACCCGCTTGCCCATGAGCCGATCCCAAAGGAACTGCATGACGTCGCCCAATTGCACAATCAGCACGAGGTAGAACAACAATCCCGCGTTGCTCCCGCCCCACGGCGCCCAATCGCGCCCCAGAATGTTCAGATCCAAGAGCGCGGGAGCGTAGCTTAACGTGTAAACGCAAATCAACAGCCCCAGGTGAATCTTCGCCGTTCGCTCCAGGAAGCGGCGGTTGTCCCCCGCCAGCGCGCTGCGGGCCGGGATGAAGAGCGACCCGTAGACCGGGATGAGGATGCTGTACAGCCGATAGAAGTAATGCTTATCGACCCAGCACACATCCAGGCCGACCAGCACGTACTGAAGCGGCGTGAAGACGATGAACACCCAGAACAGCGCCCGGTGATCGCCGAAGCGCGTCGGTGTGACGGTAATGTACTCGCGCAGGGCCCAGAACGAGACGCCGAAGAACAAGACGACCATCGCCGCCCGGCCGACGATGTCGTGCAGGAGTCCCAAGAGCATCGCGGCGCCGAGGATCGCGGACATCAAAAGCCAGGCGCGAATCCTGGAGTTGAAAGCGCCGACCACCGCGGGATTGACCAGCGAATCGGGCTGCCGCCGCAGGATCTCGCCCCCCAGCGCCGCCAGCGACAAGGCGCCGAGCACGGCCAAGAGGAGCACCGTCGTCGGCAGGTTGAGCCACGGCGGACCTTGGGCCAGGAGCGGCGAGTAGCGAATAGCGAATAGCGAATCGGGGAGGAGTGGCGAGTAGCGAATAGCGAATAGCGAATAGAGGAGAAACGAATTCATAGTTGCCAATCACCTGCCGCCACTCGCCACTCGCCACTCGCCACTCGCCACTCGGCAGTCCTACAGCTCCTTGAGGCGAATCACAGCTTCACGGGCCCGCCGCAGAAAACTATCTTTCGACTCTCCCGCCTCCAGCCACATCGGCGGCCCGAAGGTAATGTTGCTCAACAGCGGCACCGGCAGCACTTCGCCGCGCGGCAGGATGCGGTTCATGTTGTCTAAGTAAACCGGGACCATTTCCAAATCAGGCCGCTTCTTATTGAGGTAGTAGATGCCGCTCTTGAACTCGCCGATGTCCCCCTCGTCGCTCCGGCCGCCTTCGGGGAACACAATGACCGAGTGCGACTCGCCGATCTCCGAGAGGATCATCTGGATGGGGCTGTTATGAACTCTAATCTCCCGGCGGTCGATGAGCATCGCGTTGAACGAGCGGGCGATGTGGCGCCGCACCGGCCCCCGCTCCCAGTAGTCTTTCGCCGCCACCGGCCGCGT
>JAHWKS010000141.1 GCA_019347795.1 Planctomycetota bacterium
GCCAACTCGGTCACGTTGCGTCCCGCTTCCTGGATCACGTCCAAGATCTGATTGCGAAGCTCCACGCGGAGTTCGGCGCTCACGTCGCGAGCGGCCTCGATCGCCTGCAAATCATACTTGAGGTCGGCAATGGCGCGATCGGGCGCCGTGCCCATGATGTCGCGGGCCTGGCGAATCGCTTCTTGAACCTCTGCGGTGAGGATCTGCTCTGAGAGGCGACGTTGCTCAATCGCCGAGCCGAGAAACTCGCCGCGGTCGGGGCCGAAGCCTTCGCCGAAGCCCGCGGGAGGCGCCGCCTCAACGGGCCCATCCGCAGGGGGTGGTTGGAAGTGAATCGGATGGAACTTCGAACCGGCGCCGGCCTTCTTCGCCGCCTTCTCCAGCGTCTTCGCCTGAGGATTGCCGGGGTCGGCGTCGAGGGCCGCGTCGGCGAATCGCTTGGCCCCAGCGGCATTGCCGCCGGCCAGCTCCCGCGAACCCATCTTCGCCAGGCTCTCCGCGTGGGCGGCCATCATCCGGCCCACTTCGCGGAGTCCGGCCGATCCGGCAGTCGGCAGAGTTAAGCCGCCGTCGCGGCGGACGGTTTCCAACAACTTCGGCAGAAACGCCAAGTCTTGTGCGGCATCCTCGGGGGCGACCGTCCATTGAGCTTTGGCCTTGGCGCCGTTTACCTCGCCGAGGAGCGAAACCATCTGCGGCCCTTCTCCGTCCAAGACGCCGAGCACGATCGTATCGCGATCCGGGCGGAGCGGCGGAAGGCGCTCGGGATACGCCTCCTTGAACGTCGCCGGGAGGGCGGAATCGACGGGCCAAAAGACTGGGGTGTGGGCCACGTCCGCTAATGCGGTCCCGGCTTGCTGGGCAATGCCCGGCTCGGCCGCATCGACGTACATCATGCCGCCGGTGTGGTTGGCCAGCGCCGCCAGCAGGTGCATGTCTCGCTGCGGGCCGATGGCGTAGCTGTGGACGGGAATCTGCCGGCGAACCAGGTGGTCGAGGACGGCCCGGAAATCGTCGGCGGCCAGCAAGTTCGCCTTGCTCATCCCATCGCCGATGTAGACGATCGAGCGAAGCCGTCCGTCGCGGTCGCCGAAGCTGCTGGCGCCGGCGGACAGTGCGCGGGCCATATCGGTCGATCCCAGCGGCGTGCGTTGCTGCAACTGGGCCAGCGCCGCCTCCATCTCGCGACTTGCGGGCGCCACAAAGCCGCCGCTCAAGTCAACGGCGTTCAGATCGACCGCCAAAAGCTTGATGCGGTCCTGGGGACCGAGCGCGGCTTGCAAGGCTCGCAGCGCTGTGAGCGAATCGGCGCGATACGCGCCGGCCTGGCTGGCCGAGGTGTCGAACAACACCACGATATCGGCGCCTCCGGCCTTCCGCGCGGCCCGGAAGAGGTCGTCCGCCGGTGTGAGGCTAAGAGCGTAGTACGACTCGTCGCCGGCCGCCGGTCGATAGACCGCCAGCCTGGCCTGAGCCGCCGGGGCGGGCTCTTCGGCCTGCGAAGTTGCGGGCGGCGTCGCCCAACCGGCCGTGATCCCCATCAACATGTACGTCAGGGCTGCAAAACTCCGACTTCGTTTGCGCATGGCGCCAACTCCAACGAAAAGAATCGCGAAAAGGCTTTCTCTGTTCCGCGGGAAAGCCCTGCCTTGCTCAAGGATTGCCGGACCGGCGCGCCCGCCGGCCGTAGCGGCCCCCGCCGAGCTTGGGCGAGAGCCACGCAGCCCTTATTCTATTCGGTCAGAAACAGTTACGCCAGAAAAATCCGGCGCCGGTCGGGCATGAAAATACAAAAGGCGGCGACCCGGCGCCAATTGGCCGGGGACCCGTGCAACTTATACAGCTACGCTGGGGGGACTGTCGCGGCGAACAAGGGGCAGCCGGGACCTGTGTCGAGGAAGGTGTCGAGGCGCTCATCGTCGCTGAGAGGCGCCGCCGGAAACTGCAATCGCGCCCCGCGCTCGAACCCTTCCCTTCAGGGCATGTCCGTCTAAAATACCGATTTGCTTTCCATCGTGGCGCCTCGAGGAACGGTCTCTTGCTTCGAACACATACCTGCGGCCAGTTGCGGCTGGAACATCTGGATCAGGAAGTCTCGCTCTGCGGGTGGGTGGACGTGAACCGCGATCACGGCGGTGGAATTTTCATCGATCTCCGCGACCGCTACGGAGTGACGCAGGTGGTGTTCGGACCCGAGAGCGGCGAAAAGCTGGTGGAGGAGGCGGGCCGGCTGCGGGCCGAAGACGTGATCCGCATCTGGGGCAAAGTCGCCCGGCGGCCGGAGGGGCAGGAGAATCCCAAGCTGCCGACGGGAGAAATCGAGGTCCGTTCGCACAAGCTGGAGGTGCTCAACCGATCGGAGCGGCCTCCCTTCACGCCGCGGCAGCGCGAATTGCCGAACGAGGACCTGCGGCTTCGCTACCGCTACCTCGACCTCCGGCGCCGCGAGATGCAGGAGACGCTCATCCTCCGCGGCCGCATCGTCAAGATCATGCGGGACTACTCCGCGGAGCACGGCTTCATCGACGTCGAGACGCCCATTCTCGGCCGCAGCACCCCCGAGGGCGCCCGGGATTACCTGGTTCCCAGCCGCGTGCATCACGGCCACTTCTATGCGCTGCCGCAGTCGCCGCAGCTCTATAAGCAGATCATGATGATCGCCGGCTACGACCGCTACATTCAGGTGGCCCGCTGCTTTCGCGATGAAGACCTGCGGGCGGACCGGCAGCCGGAGTTCACGCAGGTCGACCTGGAGATGTCGTTCTGCGACGCCGGCGACGTGATGGGCGTGATCGACGGCCTGATGGCCCGGCTGATGAAGGAGCTGCGCGGCGCGGACCTGACGCTCCCGCTGCCGCGGATGACCTACGACGAGGCGATGGAGCGTTTCGGCCACGACGCCCCCGACCTGCGGTTCGGGATGGAGATTGTCGATTGCACGGACTTGGCGCGCCAGGCGGAGTTTCGCGTCTTCCGCGCCACCGCCGACGGCGGCGGACGGGTGCGCGGCATCAACGCCAAAGGCGCCGGCCAGCGTTACTCGCGGCGGCTGTTGGATGAGCTTACCGAGTACGTGAAGCACGACTTCGGCGCCCGCGGCCTGGCGTGGTTCCGCGTGGAGCCGGATGGCAAGCTCTGGTCCCCCACCTCCAAGAACTTCAGCGACGAGCTGCTGGCGAAGTTCGGCCAGCGGCTCGGCGCCGAGCCGGGGGACCTGTTGCTCTTCAGCGCCGACTCATTTGAGGTCACCTGCAAAGTGCTCAACGGCCTTCGCAAGCGGCTGGGGGCGGAGCTGAAGCTGTACGACCCCGACGCGCTGCACTTCTCCTGGGTCGTCGAGTTTCCGATGTTCGAATGGGACTCGGAAGAGAACCGCTGGGCCGCCAAGCATCACCCCTTCACCGCGCCGAAGGCTTCCGACCTGCCGCATCTGGAGAGCGAGCCGGGCAAGGTCCGAGCCGTCGCCTATGACCTGGTGATCAACGGTTCTGAGGCGGGCGGCGGCACGATCCGTATCCACGACAACGCGGTCCAACAGCAGGTGTTTCGCCTCTTGGGAATCAGCGAGGAGGCGGCCCGGGAGCGGTTCGGCTTCTTGCTGGACGCGCTCAAGTTCGGCGCCCCGCCGCACGGCGGCATCGCCCTGGGGATCGACCGCGTGGTGATGCTCTTCGGCGGCCTGGACAACATCCGCGACTGCATGGCCTTCCCCAAGACCCAAAAGGCCAGCGACCTGATGACCGAGGCCCCGGGCCTGGTCGATCCCAAGCAGCTCCGCGAGCTGGGCATCCGCATCGTGCGGGAAGATGAGAAGTAGGTCGCAGGACGTATCGTGGCGCAGGTGGGAGCGGCTACGCGCCTACGTGGCGGGCGCCGGGCGTAGTCGATCCGAAGCAACTCCGCGAGTTGGGCATCCGCGTGGTGCGGGAAGATGAGAAGTAGCATTTCAATTGACTCCCACCGATAAAAGCGGCATTATGGGGATATGAAGGAGAGTATCCCCGCCGATGTGCTCGCCGACATGGAATATGCGGTGCAGCTTCACATGACCGGACAGCAGGATCCGGAGTTCACGACACGCATCCAAGCGGAGGCGGACAAGATTCGTGAGGAGATTCGCCAAAAGCACGGAGTCCTGGAGATCGGCGTTCCCGCGATTCGCGAGCTGCGCGAATGAAGTACGTCTTGGATTCCTCCATCGGCTTCAAGTGGGTGGTCACGGAGGATCTCTCGGACGAAGCCAATGCATTGCGGGATGATTTTCGGAACCGGGTTCATGAACTCATTGCGCCTGATGTGTTCCCGATCGAGATCATGCATGCTCTTATAAAGGCGGAGCGACAGGGGCGTGTGACTCCGGCGCAGGGCGGAAAGCTCTGGATCGACATGATGACTACCGCTCCGCAGTTTTTCGCCTCACTTCCGCTTCTTCCTCGGGCGTATGAGATTGCATCGGCCGCGCGTGATTGGCGTGTACGACTGCCTCTACGTCGCGCTCGCGGAATGGGAAACAGTGCGAGTTTGTAACGGCCGATGACCGGCTGGTGCGGAATCTCCGGGGGGCGTTTACCTTTATTAGGGAGTTGGCGTCGTTGCCGTGATCGCCGCGACTCCATCCGCGACTGCATGGCCTTTCCCCCAGAGCGAGCGACCTGATGACCGCTACCTCGTCGAGCGATCAGCGGGCCGTACGGCCGCGGCGCAAACGACTGCAGTTCAGTCTGGGCGGGATGCTCCTGGTGGTGACGGCGCTGGGCGTCTTGCTGGGTTGGCTGGAAAGCATGCAGCGGAAACGCGCCGCACAACAGGAGGCTTGCCGGTGGATCGAAGAGCGCGGCGGAGCCGTGAAAATAAAGACGCACTGGGCCGGCGCCTACGCGCGACGGTTGGGAAAGCGTTACGAAGGGATATTCGATTCAGTTGTCGAGGTTGATGTGACGCAACTGGGCGTTCCGGACCGCGCTAGTCCTCGCTACGTGACGCGCAGCCAGGCTCGCGAACTTGCGCTGATTAAGGAACTGCGCTCGGCACGATTATCCGGGCCTGGCTTCCACGACCAGGATCTGGTTCTGCTCGGTCGCCTCGGAGACCTGGAATGGCTGAATTTGAGCCACGCGTCTGTGTCGGAAAATGGACTGGCGCATCTCGACGCCCTGAAACGTCTCTCCACACTGCATCTGACCGGCGTCCAAGTCACCGAGGGCGCGCTGGCCCGCCTCGTTGCGCAGCATCCGAGCTTATCGACTCTGGGACTCCGGGGGACGCCGATCACCGATGCGGGACTGCGGGAGTTGGCCGCTCTTGAAGAACTGACGTGGCTCGACCTCCGGGATTGCCGCCAGATCACCGGCGCGGGGCTGAGGCGCCTCAGCGAACTTCATCAGCTCGAGCACCTATATCTTCCGCCGAAGATCGCGACCGATCGAGAATTGGCTCATCTCGAGAATCTGACGAATCTGCGGACCCTCGGACTGTCCCGAGCGAACGTGACGGACGAGGGGCTGGCGCACCTGCGGAGGCTCACCAGATTGGAAGTGCTCCATCTGGACCTGACGAAGGTCGGGGAAGCGGGGCTTCCGCACCTTGCGCAACTGAGGAACCTGCGCGAGCTGGACCTCTCCAGCGGTTACCCCAACGACATCAGCGACGAGGGGCTGAAGCACCTGGCGGGGCTGACACGGCTGGAAAAGCTGGCATTGATGTATCGCAGCATTTCCGATGAGGGCCTGGTCAGGCTCGCCGGTTTGAAGAATCTTCGGTCACTGAACGTGCAGCGCACGCAGGTGACGCCTGCCGGCGTGAAGGCGCTGCAGGCGCAACTTCCGGCCGTCTCCGTCCTCCACTGAGGGTCGCGGAAGGGAGTCGCCGCGTCCGTCGCTTTCGGAAAGACTACCGTGCGATGACGCCGCGACTACGTCAGGTCCGTTAGCGGGCCGTCGCCGCAGAAGTCGGGGTTGCCGAACTTCTCGATTTGGTGGCCGAAGCCGTGGGCCAGCGACAATAGCAGCCGGTTGTGCGGCACGCGGGGGTACTTCAGTGAACGGCCCATGCGGAAGTCGAGGCCGCCTCCCACGAGCACGAAGGGGATGTTGTCCAGCGTGTGGGAGTTCCCCTTGCCCAGCTCGTTCGTCCAGATCAAGAGCGTGTTGTCCAAGAGGCTTCCCTCGCCGCCCGGCTCAGGCGTCTCGGCCAGCCGCTGCGCGAGGTACGCGAGTTGCTCGCAGTACCAGCGGTTGATCTTGGTGAGCTTCTCCTGCGCCTCGTCGTCGCTGTCCGGCTCGTGGGAGAGCTCGTGATGCCCTTCCTCGACGCCGATCCACCGCATGCGGGCCTGGCCCACAGAGTTGGTGAACTGGAACGTAGCCAGCCGGGCGAAGTCGGCGGCGAAGCTGTTCACCAACAGGTCGATCTGCATCTTGCTGATGCGGGGCATGTTGTCGTTCTCTTCCTTCACCCCCGGCTCAAGCTGCGGCACCGCGTGGCCGGCCTCTTCGGCGGTTTGCGTCCGCAGCTCCCGCTCCATCTCGCGTACGAACGTGGCGTGCTCTTCCAAGAGGCGGCGATCTTCCGCGCTCACCGCTGCGCTCACCTTCTTCAGGTCTTCCTGCACGTCGTCCAGGATGCTCTTGAGGGCCGCCTCGTCCTTCATCTGCCCGTAGAGCCTGGCGAACATCTGGTAGGGGTCGTCGATCGGGGCGATCGGCTTGTTCGGCCCCGCGTACGACATGCGGGTCCAGGTGTCAGCCCGCTCGGGCACCATCACGCCAAGCTCCAGCGAGCCGAACCGCGTGCGGGTATCCGGCCGGCTCTGGAGAAAGGCCTTGATCTCCTGATCGATCGAGATGCCGCTGGCCCAGCCGGCGGGCGTGTCGGAGCCGCCCTGGATATTGCCGGGGAACAGCTCGATGCCGGTGAGCAGGCAGCCGATGCCGCGCATGTGATTGTCGCCGTCGCCGCGCACCCGGTCGCACACGCCGTTCAGGATCAGCGTGCGATCGCGAAGCGGCTCGAGCGGCTGCAGACTCTCCTTGAGCGTGAAGTTCTCCCCTTCCTCGTCGGGCCAGAACGCCGAGGGGACGACACCATTGGGACTGAACAGCACCACCATCCGCTTCTTGCGCGTCTGCGTGTTGGCGAAGCCGAGACTCGGCAGGTTCGTGACGAACGGCAGCGCCGCCGCGCCGAGGCCGAGGTTGCGGACGAACTCGCGTCGAGAGGTGCGTGTCATGATGTTGCCTTTCTTCTACCGTAGTAGGCACACTCCGTGTGCCGTTCTTCCATGATGAAAACTGGAAGCCGGACTCTGCGATGCTTGGCGCCCTTGAATCGCGACGGCACACGGAGTGTGCCTACTACTTTACCGCCGCGGCGGTGACCGCGTCGGCCAGTAACTGTTGTACGTCAAAATCGCCGGCGACGAAAGCTCGCCGCAGTTGCTCCGCCTGGTCCGGTCCGTAGGCGAGGATCGGCTGCTTCACCAGGTGGTGGAACAACTGCTCGACAAACGCCGTGTGCGACTCTTCGCTGGCCGCCAGGAAGGCAGCCAACTCCCGCACGCCTTCGAATTCCACGCGCTCGCCGGAGGTGGTCGTGTAGGACCCGGCGGCGTTGATCGGCCGGCCTTGCTCCTCGGTGCGGTATCGGCCGACGGCATCAAAATGTTCCAGCGAAAACCCCAGCGGGTTGATCATCTCGTGGCAGGTCTGGCAGGCGTTCGGCCTGGTCTGCAGGATCACCCGCTCCCGCGTGGTCAGGTCGGCTTGCAAGTCGGGGCTGAGGGGCGAGACCGCCTCGGGCGGCGGCTTCAGCGCCCGGCCCAACAAGCTGCGGGATATGAACACGCCCCGGTGAATCGGCGAGCTGGTCGAGTGATACGCGAAACCCGCCAGCAGGAACGGGTGCGAAAGGACCCCTGCCCGCTGGCTCGCATCGACCGAAACCTTCTGGAACGGAGCGTCAGCCGGCAAGTCCACGCCGTAAAACTTCGCGAGCCGGCCGTTGAGGTAGAGGTAATCCGCGAGCAGCAGTTGACGGAAGTCGGACGACTCGCCCCAGACCGCGTCCTCCAGGAACAAGTCCAGCGAGGTCCGCAGATCCGAGACAATCTGCTCATCGAACTCGGGATACTTCTCGCGATCCTTGGCCAGGTCGTGGATGTGCTCGACCCGCAGCCACTGGTGCAGGAACTCGCGTAGCTTGGAGCGGGTCCGCAGATCGGACAGCATCCGCTCCGCGTGGGCGGACACCTGCTCGCGAGTGGCCAACTCGCCTTTCGCCGCCGCTTCCAGCAATTCCTCATCCGGGAGCGAGTCCCACAATCCGAAGGACAGCCTCGAGGCCACCGCGTACGGATCCTCCTCGCCGATCTCCCGATAGAGGAACCGCGGCGACTTCAGGGCCAAGAGCACGATCCGCTTGATCGCGGCGGTCGAGTCCTTCGCGTCGTCGAAGTGCTGATCGACGAAGAACCGCCGCTGCTCGTCATCGAGCGGCCTGCGGAAGGCCCGCTCGACAAACTGATGGGCGAATTCTCGCAGCCGTTCAGTTCGGTCGGAGGCGTCGCCGTCTACATCCGCCAGATCGTCCACGTGCTTCGCCACGTAGCCGGCTGTTTCGATCGCGGCGTAGGTCGTCGCCTGGTTCCACGCCTTGGAGACAGCGGCGCCGCGCTCGTAACCGACGCTGCGGTCATCGGGCGGAAACGGCGTCTGGAGGACCAGCAACTCGGGAAACCGGTGCGGCGAGAGGCGCCGCTCGGGGATCACCTCGGGGGCCCCCTGCGGCGTCTTCCACTTGAGCGCAATCGAGGCCGTCTTCTCCTGCTTTGATTTAAAATACTCCAGCCGCAGCGGATAGACGCGGCCGCCGAGCAAGCGGATCGATTGTTTGAATTCCGTGCCGTCGCCGGAGCGGACCCAGGCGTCGATGAGCGGCTGCTCGTCGTCGTTGAGCCACAGGCGGAAGGCGTTCTCGGTCTCGACGATGATCTCGTAATCGCCCGTGTCGGGCGCCAGCACGGCGCCCTCCCACTCCATCGAGAACTCTTCTTTGTCGATCTTCTCGGCGGGGCTTTCCTCGCCGAAGTGGAAGTCGATCGTCGCGTCCCGCCGCTCGAGCACGCGGCGATCGCGGCGAGTGCGGCGGTCGTTGTAGTACTCCCCTTCCAAGCCTCGCTCCGCGTCCCACTCGCCGGGCGAGCGGAATGAGCCGATC
>JAHWKS010000142.1 GCA_019347795.1 Planctomycetota bacterium
CTTCCGATCTAGCCTATGGCCGCGGCCGCTTCGGCCAAGGGTGCTTGATGGCGCGGCGGCTGATTGAGCGCGGCGTTCCGTTCGTCGAAGTATCACTCGGCTTCGAGTCCGGCAACCTCGGCTGGGACACGCACCAGAACAACTTCGCCGCGGTGCGCAATCTCTCGGCGCAATTGGACGCCGGCTGGGGCACGCTGATGACGGAGTTGAAAGATCGCGGCTTGCTCGATTCGACCACGATTCTCTGGATCGGCGAGTTCGGCCGCACGCCCAAGATCAACGACAACGCCGGCCGCGACCACTTCCCCGCCGCCTGGAGCTGCGTGCTGGCCGGCGGCGGCGTCAAAGGCGGCCAGGCCTTCGGCCGAACCAGCGACAGCGGCGAAGAGGTGATCGACGGCAAAACCGACATCGGTCACGTGTTGGCCACGCTTTGCCGCGCAGTCGGCGTGAGCCCCTATAAAGAAAACATCTCCAACGAAGGCCGCCCCGTGCGGCTGGTCGAAGGCGACCCGATTGATGCGGTGCTGGCGTAACCAGTTCGTTTCGGCCGGCTTTAGCCGGCCAGTGTCTGCCACCGGCTTTCAGCCGGTGGGTTGCGTTTAGAAGCGAAGTGTTGTCTTGGAGCCGGCTTCAGCCGGGCTTCTCGACCTGCCCGCCATGGAATCGGGCGTTCGCACCCGCATCCCAACACATCCCATCGAGAAGCCCGGCTAAAGCCGGCTCAGATAAAAGTTGACTCGAAAGACTCGCTGACCACCAGCTAAAAGCTGGTGGCAGACACAGGCCGGCTGAAGCCGGCCGCGACAATCACCATCCACGGAGCTGTCATGCTTCGCGCACGCTACTTTATTGCGGTCGCTTTTATCGTCAGCATCGGCTGCACGCAACGCGCGGCGCCGCCGGTCACGGTCAATGCGACGCATCCCATCAAGAACCGAAAGGCGGATACGCCGCAACCAGTCCGGGCGGAAACAGACAAGGACGACGAGCCTGCAACGCCATCCAACGCCGAGGCGGTCCCATCCGAGACGCCGAGCAGTACGGATTCCGAGGGACCCGGCCCCGAATCGCCTCCGCCGCACGTCGAGCGCTTCCTGCTGATGGCTCAGGGCGGGCCGGTGCTGGTCGAGGCGACGCTCACGCTCGACGGCCGCCCGCTGCGCGACGCGATGTCGCACCTGGTCGATGCGCTTCTCGCAGACGCCGACATCGACGGCGACGGCCGGCCGACGTGGGATGAGGTGGTCAATTCGCCCGAGTTCAAAGGCGGACGCTACGGCAATGTCGAGGCCGACACCGCCACGGAAGCGGCGCGGATGGTGCAGCTTTACGACGTGAACAAGAACGGCGTCGTGGACCGCGGGGAGGTCCCGCGATTCCTGACCCGTAACGCCGGCGGCTCGCGGCCGTTCTCGCTGACAAGCTCCAACGAGTTTCGCGGCTACAACCAGTTCGACTCGCCCACGTTGCGGTTCTTGGACCGCACCCGCGACGGACGGCTCGATGCGGAGGAGATCGCCGGCGCCACGGTCCGGCTGCGGGCCCGCGACGCCGACGTGGACGACATACTGGTGGCGGCCGACCTCGCCAACTCATCGCTGGACGCGTCGCCGGGGCAGATGTCCAACCGGCGCCGCGCGGCCCCCGACGCCGCATATTTGTTGAACGATCAAACGCAGTGGGACTCGCTGCTCTACTCGCTGTGCGAACTGTACGCTTACGGCGGCGACCTGGACGCCGGCAGCTTTCCTCACCGTCCGGCGCTGTTTGAGAAGCTCGACCGAGACGCCGACGGCGGCGTCGATCGCGATGAGATCCAACAGCTCGCGGAATTGCCGCCCCACATTCGGCTCGAGGCCCACTTCGGGACACGGCCGGATTCGACGGACAGCACGGATGCGGAAGATGGTTACCCGGGACCGCGATTGAAGCTCACCTCTTTGGCCGAGGAACTGCAGGCCGATCCCTCGACGATTGCGGAAAGCGATGTCCGCGTCTCGCTGGAAATCCCCGGTACGGAGCTAGTCTTCTTCGCGAACGACGCAGCCGGCGTGAATTACGAGGCCCAGGCCCAGGGACAGATCACCACCTACGACGCCAACAGCGACGGCTATCTCGAGGCTGACGAATTGCCCAATGGACTGCCGGGAGTGGCCGCGTCGTTCGAGGTCCTGGACGGCGATAACGACGGCAAATTGCACCTCGACGAGTTGACCGAGTACCTCCGTCAGCGGGCCGGCGCCGCTCTCAGCCAGATTCGCGCGCGGGCTGCCGACGAGCCGGATGCGCTCTTCGCCGCGCTCGACGACGACAACGACGGCCGGCTGGAAACCCGCGAGTTGGACCGCGCCGCGGAAATGCTGCGTTCGCTGGACGCCGACGACGACGGCATCCTCGCCTCGCACGAGCTGCCGGGCGTGATGGCCGTGGGCTTTGTTCGCGGCGATCCGCAGCAGGCGAACTCGCTCTACGTCGTGCCGACGGTCCCCAATCTCGCGGGCGAAGACGTCCCTGCCTGGTTCCGACCCATGGACTTCAACGGCGACGGCGAGATCAGCGCCGGCGAGTTCCTCGGCCAAATCGAGCAGTTCACGGATCTCGACGCCGACGGCGACGGCTTTCTGAGCGCCGGCGAAGCAGGGCAAACCCGCGTGGAGTAGCCGATTCCTCTAGCCGCACGTGGGGCGTTTGGGTACGCTTTGCAAATCTTACAAACGACCGGCCGTCGCCGCGACAACCGTTCTTGAGGATTTCCCGCAATAGAGAATCGGTTTTGCGACTCGCGTCATCGCTGGTCCGCCGTTTGCTAACCTGCAATGACGATGCCGGCCGCAGGAGGCGGCCGGCCAACGCCCTTCTTTGTAGAGGCCCGGAGCATGGATGCTCGACTGCTTCGCCCGCTGGTGGCGATCTGCGCCGTTCTCTCGCTCGGCGCCAGCCATCGGACCCAGCACTTTATGGTCACGGCGGCCACGCCGCAGCTTGCCCAAGAGATCGGCCAATACGCCGAACGCTACCGCCGGGAACTGGCGGTCGAATGGCTCGGCGAGGAGCTTCCGCCGTGGAGCGAGCCTTGCCCCATTCAAGCCCAGGTGGCGCCGAACCTCGGGGCCGGCGGGGCCACCAGCTTCATGTTTCGCGGAAAGCAGCCCTTCGGCTGGCGGATGACCATTCAAGGCTCGCGGGAGCGAATTCTTGACTCGGTGCTTCCGCACGAGATCACGCACACGATTTTCGCCACGCACTTCGGCCGCCCGCTGCCGCGGTGGGCCGATGAAGGCGCCTGCACCGTAGTCGAGCATGCCGCCGAGCGACAGAAGCAGGAGCAACTGTTGATACGATTTCTCACCAGCAACAAAGGGATCGCCTTCAACAAGATGTTCGCGATGATGGAGTATCCCTCGGACATGCTGCCGCTGTATTCGCAGGGCTACGCCCTGGCGCAGTTTTTCATCGCCCAAGGGGGCAAGCGGAAATTCGTGAAGTACGTGGGCGAGGGGATGCAGACCAACAACTGGACCGCCACGACCCGCAAGTACTACGGCTACACAAGCCTTTCCGATCTGCAGGTGACCTGGGTCGAATGGATTCGCAACGGCCGGCAGGTGCCGATCCCCGCCGCGTTCGCCAAGGCGCCGGAGATGCAGCTCGCCTCCGCAACCCGCGAGCAAATAGCCGCCGCCGGCGAGCAGCAAGCGACGCCGGCCTCCTTCGCTGCGGAGGTGAACGACGAGCCGGCGCCGGTATCGGCGGAAGAGCCGGCGCCTCTGACCGCCGTCGCGGCCGATGACGAAGCGGAGTCGGAACCGGATCGATACGCGCCCGGCTCGACCGCCCGCGTCGGCCTGGTCGAGCGGTCTGCAACCCGCCCGCAACCCGTCGGTCATCCGCAACAGCGCGTGCTGGAGTGGGAGCGCTCCACAACTCTCGACGCCCGGGTGGAGTCCGCAACGCTACTTCGCTGAGCCGATGAGTCGCTCGCTCCAGAAACGGCTCAAGGACGTCGCCACGCCTGGTCCTCGAAAGAACGGGCTCGGCCCGAGTCGCGGCCTGGACTCTCGCGCGACGACCTGACGTTGATCTGCTTGGAGTACGTCACCGGACAGGCCGCCTCGCGCGGCCCGGTGGGTGAGGGCGGCGGCGATGATTAGAATAGAATCGCTGCTTTTCTTTGCGTCCTTCCGCCTTCGTACTTCGTCCATCGGTTGCGCCTGCCGGCATGAAGATTACGGCGATTCCCCAGTTTTATCGCAACCTGCGCCGCGGGACGGAGATCCTTTCGATTCTTAGCAAGTATGGATTGGCGGGATGGCTGGCCCATCTCAACATTGAGTTTTTCAAGGACCAGATCAAGTCGCCCGACGGGGGCGCGTTGGCCCGGCTTACGCGGGAGACGCGCATTCGCCTGGCGCTTACGGAGTTGGGGCCGACGTTCATCAAGCTGGGGCAGCTTATGAGCACGCGGCCCGACGTGGTGGGAGTGGACCTGGCCGATGAGTTGAAGCAGCTTCAAACCAACGTGCCGGCCGACTCGCCGGCTACGGTGCGGTCGATCGTGGAGACCGAGCTGGGAGAGTCGATCGAGCACATCTTCTCCCATTTCAGCGAGCAGCCGATCGCTTCCGCCTCGATCGGGCAGGTCCACCGGGCGAAGCTCCGCAACGGGCATCCGGTCGTCGTGAAAGTGCAGCACGACGGGATCGAGTCCGCGGTGAACGAGGACCTCGAGGTGCTGGCCGCTCTCGCCCAGTTGGCGGAGCGGTTGCCGGAGTTCGCCCCCTATCGCCCGACCGCCACCGTCGCCGAGATGGCCCGCACCCTGCGGCGGGAGCTGGACTTCGGCCGGGAGGAGCGGAACCTGCAGCAGTTCGCCGTGATGTTCAAGGACGACCCCACGCTCCGCATCCCGGCGCCGTATACGGAGCTGTGCACGCCGCGGGTGCTGACGATGGAGGCGATCGACGGCGTGAAGCTCTCCGAGGCGGACCAGCTTCGCTCGGCCGGCTATGACGTGGAGCAGATCGCCCGCCGCGGGGCCGAGATTTACATGGAGATGATCTTCACGCATGGCTTCTTCCACGCCGACCCGCACCCGGGAAACATCGTGCTTTTGCCGGGGAACGTGATCGGGCTGTTGGACTTCGGCATGGTCGGCCGGCTGGACGAGCGGATGCGGGAGGACATCGAGGAGATGCTCCTGGCGATCGTCAACCAGGACGTGGGGCTGCTGACGGCGGTGATCATGCAGATCGGCGACACGCCGCCCGACCTGGACGAGCGGAATCTCGCGCGGGACCTGGCCGACTTCGTGGGGCAGTACGCGGGGCAATCGCTCAGCCAGTTCGACTTGAGCGGATGCCTGAACGACATGATCGAGATCATCCGCCGCCATCAAATCCAACTCGCCCCGCCGATCGCGCTCTTGATTAAGACGCTGGTCACGTTGGAGGGGACCTCGAAGATGCTCAACCCGCAGTTCAGCGTGCTGGAGGCGATTCAGCCGTTCCATCGGCGGATGGTGCTGCGGCGTCTTTCCCCCGGCCGGCAGTTCCGCAAGCTGCGGCGGATTTACTACGAAGTGGAGCAGTTGGTCGAGTCGCTCCCGCGGCTGACGATGGACATTCTGGAGCAAGTCCGCACCGGCAAGTTCGACGTCCACCTGGAGCATCGCGGCCTGGAGCCGTCGGTGAACCGGCTGGTGTTCGGCATGATCACCAGCGCCTTGTTCCTCGGCTCGTCGCTGATGATGAGCATGGAGGTCCCGCCCCTCTTATTCCCCGAGAACAGCTTTCTGGGCTTCCACCGCATCTCGATCCTCGGCCTGAGCGGGCTGATTGTGAGCGTGATGCTGGGACTGCGGTTGTTCTGGGCGATTAATAAGTCGGGGCATCTGGATCGAAGAGAGTGAGAAAATGCGGAATGCGGAATGCGGAATGCGGAATGTGGGCGGGCGACTGTCGCTTCGTCGCCTTGGCGGCGTCATCGGGACAGCGGCGAAGCCGCGGCAGCATATAGCCGTGGGCGCAAGCCCACGGACTGCGATTCGTGGAACATCCGAAGCCGCGAAGCGGCGACAGCGGACGATGTGCCGCCGTGACCCCGCCGGTGTATTCGCTCGTCGCCTCGCCCAACACTGCTGCCGCCGCTTCGCGGCTTCCCGATCTCTTCTCTTCGCTTCCGCGGGCTGGCGCCCGCGGCTACATGCTGTCGCGGCTTCGCCGCTGGGGTGGGCGCGCTCATGAAAAACCGCGACTCTGAACTTGCCGCCAAGCTTGACTTCGCCGTCGCCGCCGCGCGGGAGGCGGGGTGGCTGACGCTCTCGTACTTTCAACGGGAGGATCTGCAAGTTGATCGCAAGGAAGACGCCTCGCCCGTGACGGCGGCTGACCACGCGGCGGAGCAGCTTTTGCGGGAGCGGATCGGCGAGCGGTTTCCCCAAGACGGCATCGTGGGGGAAGAGTTCGGCGAGTCTGCCGGCGAGAGCGGACAGCGGTGGATCCTCGACCCCATCGACGGCACAAAGTCGTTCATCTGCGGCGTCCCGCTCTACGGGACGCTCGTGGGACTGGAGCGCGAGGGGCGGGGCGTGATCGGCGTGATCTACGTTCCGGCCCTCGACGAATGCGTCTACGCCGCCCGCGGCCTGGGAGCGTGGTACACGAAGGGAGAGGCGTCGCCGCGGCCAGCCAAGGTCTCGCAGCGTTCGCTCTTCGAAGGGACGTTCCTCACGTCGCAGGTGGACAGCTTTGAGGAGCGCGGCGCCGGCGAGGCATTCCGCCGGCTGCAGTCGCAAGCCTCCATCACCCGCACCTGGGGCGACTGCTACGGATACCTGCTGGTGGCCACCGGCCGCGCGGAGGCGATGGTCGATCCGGTGATGAACCTCTGGGACGCCGCTGCCCTGCAGCCGATTCTGGAAGAAGCCGGCGGCGCCTACACCGACTGGCAGGGCGAGCCGACCATCCACAACGACGAAGGCCTCGGCGCCGGTCCGCGGGCGCAGCGAGAAGTCCTGGAAGTGCTCCGAGCGTATCCGCGCCGGAAGTGACCGGACTGCATTTCTACGTCCACTCCACCGGCTGCGGGTGAATCTCGTCGGCGGGCCGGCCCCCGGCGTCGGCCCGCCCGCTCCCTTCCAGGCGGCTGATGGCCCGCACCGTCATATCGCGATCGCAGAGGATCTGGCAACTCAGGCGGATTCCGGACAGGCCGCGGGCGGCGAGCAGGTTCTTCTCGGCCACGGTCATCTTCTCCGGCTCTCCCCCGACAAACTCGACCCGGCACGTGGTGCAACGGGCGTTGCCGCCGCAGGCATGAAGCTGATCGACGCCCGCCTCATCCTCCAGCGCCAACACCAGCCGCTTCCCCTCCGGCACGTCGAACTGTCCCACTCCGTCTACGGTCAGCTTGGGCATTGTGATCTCCTGAAGGGGATAGCGATGCGTCAAATGAAAACGGCCTTGCTCGATGGCGCAGAGCAAGGCCGTCAGTATAAGAGATGCACCATTGCTTGCCATCAAGCAATCGCCGTTGGTCACTGGATTTACCATCTCTGGTGCGCTATCATTGCGCGTAGCGAAATCCGGGAGCAAAACCAATGACGGACGCAGCGAGCAGGCTATTAAAGGCCTTTGAGGAGCTCTCCACAGCAGAGCAATCGGAATTGGCCGTTGAGATTTTGCGGCGAGCCCCGATCGGAGGCGAACTCCCCGAATCGGCGTTCGACGAACTCGCCGATGACTTGTTCCTCAGTTACGACGCTGAGGAGGAACGCAGTGACAAGCGCTGATCGCGGCGAGGTTTGGCTAACCGATCTGGGAATGGCCGCGAAAGTTCGGCCCTGCGTCGTCTTAAGCGTTCCGATCGATCCGCAGGATCGAGTTCTCGTTACGATTGTTCCGCACACCACGAGCGTCTATGGAAGCCGCTTTGAAGTAGCTGTTCCAAAGCGGTTCCTCAAGTCCGGCGTATTCGACGCACAAGGCGTTGTCACCGTGCCGCAGGTAAAATTGATGCGCAAGCTCGGGAATCTCCAACCCGACGAGTTGGCGCTCGTCGAGGATGCGGTGCGGCGTTGGCTTGGACTGTGATTGCCGCAAACCGAAATTGAATGCTGGCTCGGCGGACGCTAGTCCCACCACCACGCATCGGCGGGGAGATTCTGCGGAGCGGAGTTGCCGTGGGCGGCGTTGAGTCCGCCGTATTCGTCGAGCTTGACGTTCTCGGCTTTCACAAACTGCTGCGGCTCTACGGTCACACCGCCGCTGACGCCGGCCACGAACTTCGTGCGGTTCATCACGCGATGGTTCACCACCGACTCGACCTGCGCCGGGGCGTGTCCCAACGACGGCGCGTAGGCGCCCTCGGGACCGAAGTGCGGCATCCGCCAGTCGATCAGCTCCGGCAGGTTCTCGCTCCGCAAGAGCGCCGCCACGAGGGCCAGATCAAAGATATTCTGCAGCTCGGCGTAGATCGGGTATTTCTTCGCCAGTTCAGGGAAGTGCTTCGTGAACGTATGGGCGAACTCCGCCGTCGGCTCGTCCGACGTGCCAGTGTGCACCCGCTCGCCTCGATCGTTCAGCAGCTCATTCTCGCTCAAAACCTGCACGCCCTGACCGTGCAGTTCGTACGCATCGTGGTCTTCCGTCGTGCGGAGCGCGTCGTAGTTGAGCGTGAACCACCAGCGAAGCACGTTCATTGGGCGGTCCTCCATGCCCGGCTTCAAGGACGCCAGGTAACTCGTCACGCCCAACACGCCTTCTTCCAGTCCCATGCCGACCAGCTTCATCCGGTAGTCGGCCTCGACGATCACCCGGGCCGCCCGGGTCCGCGGATCGATGCCGAACACCTCGATGTTCTGCTTGCCGACGGTGCTGCGAAGCTCATCCAGCCAGTCGTCGCGCTGGTACGGCTTGAGCGGCGACCCGGCCGAGGCCTCGAGGAACTCCTTCGTCTTCACAAGATTCGCCTGCTGCGGCGTGATGGAGCAGCCGAAGCGACCGTCGGAGCCGAAGGCGTTTCGCAGCACCACCACCAGGTCGTCCAGGTGCATCAGCGGGCGGCCGGTATCGACGCTGAGCGGCCGGCCCTCGCGATCGATGGTCCAATCTCCCGCAGGTCCGGCGATCACCACGTCGCGGGTTTCGGGATAGACAAAGACGTACTGAATCTTCTGCAAACCTGCGAGCGTCAGCAT
>JAHWKS010000963.1 GCA_019347795.1 Planctomycetota bacterium
AGGGCTGAACGCGGGGATCAACGTCCTTTATTCCGGCACGGTGGCGGCGGCGATCGAAGGGGCCTTTTTCGGCATCACAAGCGTTGCGGTGTCGCTGGAGTACGACGAGCACGCCCAGTTCGACAAGGCGGCGCGGATCGCGCGGACGGTCATCGAGCAGATCCTCGAGCAAAAGGGGCCGCAGTCGCAGCTTTACAACGTGAACATTCCGACGGTGGCCCTAACCCGGCCGAGCGAGGTCCGCGTCGTGCCGATGGGCGTCAACCGGTACGGCGAGCACTTCATCAAACGCAAGGACCCGAAGGGACGCAGCTACTACTGGGCCACGAACGAGCCGCCCCCCGAGCCGACCGACGAGGAGACCGATTTGTCGGCCCTGGGGCACGGGCACATCACGCTGACGCCGCTGCACTACGACATGACGCAGCACGCGGAGCTGCGGCAGATGCAGGCGTGGCGATTTTCCTTGGACCGAAAGTGACGGCGCGATATAACGACGCGGTGGCGACGTGCTCGCCGTTTCGTCGGTCCCCGTCATTCGGAACTGGAGGTTGATTCAATGCGTTCCTATTCTCTGATCATTTTCGCCGCAGCCGTTACGGCGATCGGTTGCGAGGACTTCAGCGGCGGCGGCGGCGCCCGGCGCTCGATGTCGCCCGAGGCCGTGGGCGTGGCGCCGGGGACGGTCCAGGATTACGGAGCGCCGGTGAGTCCAGCCCCGACCGAGGAAAACGCTCCTGCGGCGCAGATCGAAGCACGCCCCGTGGAACAGACGCCCGCCCAACCCGCGCCGGTCGAGGCGACGGCGCCGCCGGAAGAAGCCGCGCCGGTCGAGCCCTCGGTGACCGAAGAGCCGGTGCGCGAGAAGGCCGAGGTGGGCGTGGGCGTCAAAGGGCAGAACCTTCGCGAAGGCGTAATCACGACTCCCGCCAAAACATTCTTCCGCGTGCAGGAGCGGCTGATCTTTCAGCAAGTGGAGCAGGCCTTGCAACTGTACAAGGCGACCGAAGGCCGACTTCCGCAATCGCACGACGAGTTCATGCAGAAGGTGATCCAACCCAACCGGATTCAGCTTCCCGAACTCCCCGCCGGCGCCCGGTACGTGTGGGATCCGCAAAAGGGCGAGCTGATGGTGGAGCGGTAGGGAGAGCCGGCTCGACGGGGTCGGGGTGGTTTTTCGGCCGTGGAGGTTTCGACGTGGCAAATGCTTGGCCGAAAAACCTCCCCGACCCCTTTTGCGACTGACGTTGACTTCTTGATTGACCGCATTGCTTCTGGGGTATGACATGATCCGCGCGACGACCTTCGCCGCCGCGATGCTGTTGTTCGGCGGCGCGGCCGGCGCCGCCGATTGGATCCTGGCGCCGTCCACCTTCACGCACGACCCGCAGACCGGCGAGCGCGTCTCGCAGTACGCGCCGATCGAGCCGGTCTACGTCCAGACGCGGCCGGACTACCTCAAGAGCGGCTATCGCCACAACCGCAGCAGCATCTACTCGGGAGACGGGGCGGATCATCATCACGTCGTCGAGCAGTGGGGCCGTCCCGTGCGTCCCTATGGCGAATGGCTCCACCCGTATCGGCCGTACTCTGTGCCGTATCATCTGTGGGGACCGCCGTACGCGGGTCTGAGCTTCCCCAACTACGGCCGCCCCTGGCCGCGCGGCGGCGCGCATCTTCCCGGCGCGCCGCAGTTCCCGGCGGAAGGCGAACGGGATTTCGAGGATCCCCGGGCGCCGATCCAAGAATACCGCCCACCGCGCGACGGCGCCCGCGGCCCGACCGGCTACGGCGCCGGAAGAACGTAACTTCGCGATGCGATTCTGAGGCGAATGCCGCGCCACTGGAGAATCCGTCTTTCGCGATGGGCGCCGACCGAGCGCACGCTGTACACCCCACCTTTGAGAAGCGATGCCATTGGGGGGGTGCCTCTGACGCGGCCTCCGCGGGGAAGATGCCGCGGCGGTGATGCAGCGATGTGAACGAGCGGTTGTCGGGGCGGCCGGAGTCGGCTGATTCGTCGGAAAATCGGGCCCTTCCGCCTAGACACTTATCTTGTTCTTGGTTTCCTTCGGCGCCGCGATTTTAGGCAATTCGGCGGTTGCTGAGATTTTGGGCGCCGGCGCCGCGGTGCTAGCAGTGCTGGCGCTAGCGCTGTAAGTGCAAGCACTGCAACGACATCGCGCTTTCTGCGGGACGCAGCGGAAAAATCGAGGCGTC
>JAHWKS010000143.1 GCA_019347795.1 Planctomycetota bacterium
TCCATCACTCCATCACTCCATCACTCCATCACTCCATCACTCCATCACTCCATCTCCTTATCTCCCCGTCTCCCAATCTCCCGTTCTCCTTGTCTCCGCGTTACTTCTCCATCTCTCCCACCAGCGGCAGTGCCGCTCGGAACGTGCTTCCTTGGCCGAGGACGCTTTCCACGGTGAGCGCGCCGCCGTGGACGTCTTCCACAATGTGCTTTGCCAAAGGCAGCCCCAGCCCCGTGCCGGGCGCCATGCTCTGGTCTTTCTTCACGCGGTAGAACTTCTCAAAAACCTTCTCGCAGTCCTCGGGCGCCAGGCCCACCCCCGTGTCGCTCACCTCGAACACCGCCTGGCCGTCGTCCAAGCGGCTGCGGAGCGTGACCATGCCTCCCTCGGGCGTGTACTTCACCGCGTTGGAAAGCAGGTTGATGGCGCTCTGGTGCAACATGTCGCGGTCGACCAGCACGCCGAGGTAGAGCGGGCTTAACTCGCACTGCAGCTTGATCTGCTTTCGCTCGGCGGCGGGGCGGACCACCTCGGCCGCCTCCTCCAACAGGCCGTTGAGCGACTGCGGCTTTTTGTCCACGCTGACCACCCCCGCCTCGATTCGGGCCAGATTCAGCAGGTTGTCGATCAGCCGCTGCAGGCGCGTCGTCTGGTTGGTGATGACCCCGAGGAATTCCTCGCGCGTCGCTTCGTCCTCGGCGTCGCCGTCGGCCAGCAGCTCGACGTAGGCCTTGATGCTGGTGAGCGGCGTCTTCATCTCGTGGCTCACCGACGAGACGAACTCCGCATTCCGCTTCTGAATCGCCTTTTGCGGGCTGATATCTTGGAGCACCGCGACCGCTCCCCGGGCGGAATCGTTCTCTTCCGGCTCGGCGGTCGCCAGCGTGCGGCAGGTGACTTGATAGGTTCGCGAGACGCCGTCGTCACCGGTCCAGGGCATCTCCGTGCAGCGCTGGACGGCCGACTTGTGGCGCCGCGTCTCGTTGAGCAGTTCCACGAGCGCCTCGCAGTGCTCGAGCTGGGCGAGCATCCGCTTCTCGGCCGACTCGCCCTCCAGTCCGAACATTCGCCGGGCGCTGTCGTTGGCGAGGACGACTTCGTCGTAGGCGTCCACCGCAAGCACGGGGTCGGAGAAGTTGGTCAGCACGTCCGAGACCCGCCGCACTTCGTCTTCCAGGCGCCGGGCGCGGATTTCCGCCCGGCCGCGAGCCTGCTCCAGGTAGATGTTGCGGGCGGCCAGCGCCTTGAGGCAGTCGCGGGTCTGGATCAGCGTAGTCCGCCATTCATCGCGGGGATGGAAGTCGGGGAAAGATTCGCTCTCCAGCGAATCGGGGGGCGCGGCGGTCAGGAACTCGATGCGCCGCCGCAGCGCCATTTCCCGCTGCCCCGCGCGGCGGCGGCCCCACGCGACCCCGGCGGCAGTCAGAGCGACGATGATCGTCATCGCCGACAGCCGCATCGGCCAGGTCAGCTCGGCGTACGCCGCATCGGCCGCCCAGGCCCCCACCAAGGCGACGGCGGCGGCAAGCGACAAGGAGGGGAGGAAACGATCAGCCATGATTCAAAGCAAAAACGGACGATTGCGGGGCGCGCGGACTGCCGCCCCACAACCCTAGGTTAAGGAAGCCGCATCGTCCAAACGCGCGGCTGGCGCGCTTGTACGGCCGGGGGCCGGATGCTAACGTGGCTTGAGCTTTCCGCAATGTCGTGACTCCTTTTTTCCTGATGATCCGAGATGATCCGCAAAATCGCTCTCGCCGGCGCCGTCGTCCTGTTGCTGTTTCCCGCGTCGTCGGCCTTTGCTGAGCTGCGCGTGGGGGCCGCCGTGGTGGACGTCACGCCGCCGCAGTTTCCCGTGCTGGTGAACGGCGGGATGCTGACCCGCTCCGCCTCGCAGGTGAAGACGCCGGTCAACGCCCGGGCGATCGTCCTGGACGACGGCGCCGAGCGGCTGGCGATCGTGGTGGTCGATAGCTGCATGATGCCCCGCCCGCTCCTGGACGACGCGAAAGCCGCCGCCGCGGCGCGGACGAAGATCCGCCCCGACCACATCTTGATCTCCGCGACGCACACCCACACCGCGCCGTCCTGCATGGGCGCGTTGGGCACCAACGCCGATCCCACTTATATTCCGTATCTCCGCGAGAAGCTGGCCGAGTCGATTGCCGCGGCGGAGAAGAACCTTGAGCCGGCCAAAGTCGGCTGGGGGGTGACCGACGCCGGCGAATACACGGCTTTGCGGCGATGGGTGCGCCGGCCCGACCGCATCGATGAGGATCCGTTCGGCAACCCGACCGTCCGGGCGAATATGCACGCCGCCCGCAACTGGGATGACGTGACCGGCGAATCGGGACCCGAGGATCCCGACCTTTCGCTGATCGCGTTCCAATCGCCGGACGGCCGGCCGCTGGCGGTGCTGGCGAATTTTTCGATGCATTACTTCGGCGATCAGGCCCTCAGCGCCGATTACTTCGGACTCTTCGCCGAGGGGCTGAAACAGCGGCTGGCGGCCAACACGCCGGAAGGCAAGGCGCCGTTTGTTGGCGTCATGTCGCACGGCTGCAGCGGAGACATCTGGCGCCGCGACTATCGCAAGCCGCCGGAAGAGCGGGACGAGGACAAGAAGATTGACACGTACGCGGAGGAGTTGGTGAACCTGGCCCTCGACGCCTATCAGGATATCGAGTGGCGGGAAGACGCCGACCTGGCGATGGCCGAGGCGCGGATGGAGCTGCGTTACCGCACGCCCGACAAGCAGCGGCTGGAATGGGCGCAGCGGATCGTCGAGGCGATGGGGGACCGGCCGCCGAAAGACACCACCGAAGTCTACGCCCGCGAGCAGGTCATCCTGCATGAGCTCCAATCGACCGAGGTGGTTCAGCAAGCGGTGCGGATCGGCGACATCGGCATCGCTACCACGCCCAACGAGACCTATGCATTGACCGGCCTCAAAATCAAGCTCCAAAGTCCGCTGCCGCAGACGATGGTGATCGAGCTGGCCAACGGGGGCGACGGCTACATCCCGCCTCCCGAGCAGCACCTGCTGGGCGGCTACAACACCTGGGCCGCCCGCTCCGCCGGATTGGAAGTGCAAGCGGAGCCGAAAATGACCGAGACGGCGCTGCAGCTATTGGAGAAAGTCGCCGGCCGCGACCGCCGGGCGTGGAAGCAAACTCGCGGCCCCGCGGCGGAGTCGATCCTGAACGCCGATCCCGCGGCGTACTGGCGACTTGATGAATTCGCCGGACCGCGGGCGATGGACTCCAGCGGCAATAATCGCGATGGGATCTACGAGCCGGGCGTCGTATTCTTCCTCGAAGGCCCGCAGTCCGACCAGTTCTGCGAGACCGGCGAGGTCAACCGCGCCGCCCACTTCGCCGGCGGCCGGCTGGCGACGCGAGTCAGCGATCTCGGCGATCAGTACACCATCTCGCTCTGGATCTGGAACGGAATGCCGACCGACGGCCGCGACGTGACAGGCTGGATCTTCTCCCGCGGCCGCGATCACGGCCTGGGGACGCACGGCGAGCATCTCGGTCTCGGCGGGACCGCCGCCGGCCAAGGCAAGCTCATCTTCTTCCACGGCGACCACGAAGCCGCCACAAAGCCCGCCATCGGCCGCACCGACATCGAACGCTGGACCTGGAACAACATCATCTTCGTCCGCGACGGCGATAATGTGCGCGTCTACTTAAACGGCGACCTGGAGATCGAAACCAAAGCCCCCGCCGCCTTCCCCAACCCCTTCGACCAGATCTTCTTCGGCGGCCGCAGCGACAACCAAAACAACTGGGAAGGCCGCCTCGACGAAATCGCCGTCTTCAACCGCACCTTATCGCCGGAAGAAATCGCCGCGTTGGCGAAATGAATCAAGGACGCCTGAAGCCCTACCAGCATCCGTCTCGTAATTGCGATTCGTGCGAACAACCCTAAAAAATCGCTAACCCCAGAACCGGGGCATCGAGCGGGTTTCCGTCGTTCAGCGAACATCACATGCGTTGGACACAGCAAGTCATTGCCGCCCACAAGGAAAGCCTTTCGCGGCGGCGTCCCGACCGGCGGGGGGAGTTGATCGCGCGCTGGGAGCGTTCCCGGACGGGCAGCCCGGAACCGGCGGTCAATACAGCTCTTGAACTTGCGGCAGATGGTAACGCTAACGAGAGTGAGTTGGGTTACTACGTGCTCATGGACCTCGCGCTCGACATGCCATCGCTTCGCGCCCACGTTAGTCAACTCGCGCACCACCGGTCTGCATCCGTCCGGCGCGGGCTGGCATTTCATTTGTCCCGCTCGTTCCCAGCGGAGTTTCAAAACGAGGTGTATGCAACGTTGCTTCGAGACAAGGCGGCGTCCGTCCGAGTGCAAACGATCACGCGGATTGGCATGATCTGTTTCAAGGCGCTGCTGCCGGAGCTCCGCACGTTGCGCGCCACCGAACGGAACAGCAAAGTGATTCAGCAACTGGACTACTGGATTCCGCTCCTAGAGATTGGATACCGCATTGTGTCATCGCCCACGCCTGGCATGCTTGAAGTAACCGCTCTGACCGGAAATGGGATTGCCTCAAGATGCGTCGAAACGACGGATCCGCACGATCCTCAAATTCTCGCCGCAATCGAGGAACTCAAGACGTTCCATGGCGGACCAAACATCTGACGAGCGTGGCACGACCGCTGACTGGCGGCGGAGCGTAGCGACGCCCGTGCGATGCGATTCCCGGATCGTGAGGCACACTCGGCATCGCGCTGCAAGAGAATACCACGGCGGCAACACGCACTCTGGCGCGTCCGCCACGCACCCATCGTTTGTCGAGCAGTTCCAACAGGAGTAGATTAAGTTGCTAGGGGGGCCGTCAGATTGCCCCCGCTGTCGAATGGAATCCGCGGAGACTGTTCTTGTCGAATCCGCAGGGAGCCTCATGCAAATCGAGATTCCAGGCGACGTTGAGCCGCTGGTGACGGCGAAAGCTCATCAGGCGGGTTTTGAAAATGTCGGCGATTACGTGGTGAGCCTCGTGCTCGGGCGAATTCCGGCGGAGACGCGCTGCCACGAGGAAGACGCCGCAGGTAAAACAGCGTCGGCCTCCGAATGGAACGATCAAAAGAATGCCCGCCGCTGTGAACTGATTGATCGAGACATTCAAAATGAATTAAATGATGAGGAACGTCTGGAATTGGCGAATCTCACGGATCAGTTTCGGGATTATCGCCGGCGACACGCTCCGCTCCCCATGGAAACCCCGGTCAGACTTCACGCGGAGTTGCTGGAGAAAAAACGGCAGCGCGAATCAGGCGGGAGGGCATAACCATGCCTGCCGGCTTCTCTTATCCGGCCGCTCGTTCCGCGCGCCGCCATGGGCCGCGCGGATACGCGAATGAAGAATCGGAAGGTAAACGTGGCAACGTTGACCGCGGCAGCCTTCCCGCCAATACTGTCTGTACTCGCTATTCGAGAACACTCCATCAACGTCTCTCAAGAAACCACAGCCGCCTTTCCAAGACCTGCCATGTTGTACCGCTCGTGCATTCTTACAGCCGTGCTTTTATTGCTCGCAGGCGCGACCCGCGTGTTAGCTGAAGATGCTCTCCCGCCCAACGTCGTCCTCATCGTGTCGGACGATCAGGGGTATCGGGATTTGGGCTGCTACGGCTCGGAGGAGGCGCAGACGCCGCATCTGGACCGCATTGCGGCCGATGGGGTGCGGCTCACCAGCTTTTATGTGAGCTGGCCGGCATGCACGCCTTCGCGGGCGAGCCTCTTGACGGGGCGGTATCCGCAGCGGAATGGGCTGT
This sequence comes from Planctomycetota bacterium, assembly GCA_019347795.1. Taxonomy (GTDB): domain Bacteria; phylum Planctomycetota; class Planctomycetia; order Pirellulales; family Pirellulaceae; genus JAHWKS01. The sequence continues at coordinate 5,793 of JAHWKS010000143.1, forward strand.
ATGACATGATCCGCAACGATATGGCCGACTACGGCCATCGCTACTCGCCGGCCGAGTACGCCGTCTCGCCCGAGCGGATCCTCGGCCTCGATGTGCGGGAGGCGCCACTGTCGGAGATACTTCAACAACGCGGCTACACGTGCGGCTGCTTCGGCAAATGGGACTCGGGCCAGCTCCGCCGCTACCTGCCGCTCCAGCGGGGCTTCGACGACTTTTACGGCTTCACGAACACGGGCATCGACTACTACACGCACGAACGTTACGAAGTCCCCTCGATGCGTCGCGGCAATGAACCGACGACGGAAGACAAGGGAACATACGCCACGGATTTGTTCCGGCGCGAGGCCCTGCGGTTTGTGCGCGAGAATCACGAGAAGCCGTTCTTCCTCTATGTGCCGTTTAACGCGCCGCACGGCTCCTCGAGCCTGGACCCGGAGGTGCGCGGCACGGTGCAGGCGCCGCCGGAGTACCTTGAGCGGTTTCCCGCGGGGGATACGAAGCAGTCGCGACGCCGGCAGGGCTATCTCGCCGCGGTCGCTTGCATGGACGACGCGATCGGCGAGCTGCTCGATTCTTTAGACGAGTTGAAAATCGCCGACAACACGCTCGTGATGTTCCTCTCCGACAACGGCGGCGGAGGCGGGTCGGACAACGGCCCCTTGCGCGGCGGCAAGTCGCAGATGTTCGAAGGCGGATTGCGCGTGCCGTTCCTCGCCCGCTGGCCCGGCCGGATTCCCGCCGGAACGGCGAGCGATGAATTCCTCACCGCAATGGAAGTCGTCCCCACGGTGCTTCGGGCCGTCGGCGCCGAGCCGCCCGAAGGCGTGGTGCTGGACGGGTTCGATATGCTGCCGATGCTGGCGGGCGATCGCCATTCGCCGCGCGAAGAAATGTTCTGGCAGCGGCGCCAAGACCGCGCCGCCCGCGTCGGCAACTGGAAATGGGTAGACAGCCGGCGCGGCGGCGGGCTGTTCGATCTCTCCAAAGACATCGGCGAAGAGCGCGACCTTTCCGAGGAGCGGCCCGACGTACTCAAGATGGTCCAGGCCCGCTTCGCCGCGTGGGAGCACGCGATGGAGGAAGCCGAGCCTCGCGGACCCTTCCGGGACTACTGATTCAGGCATTGCTCATGGCCGATGCAGTGAAGATCACCTCGCCCGACGATCCGGCCTTCGACGAATTGGCCGCGCGGCTGGCGGAGATGGCGCCGGAGTTGGAAGAAGAAGGCGCCTGGCCGGGCGAACAGCTTGCCCTCTGCGGCCGGTACGGCGTCTTCGAGTGGTTCCTCGCCGAGGAGTTCGGCGGGCAAGGCTGGCGCCAGCCGGACATCTTCCGCGGCTACCTCCGCCTCAGCGCCGCCTGCCTGACCACCACGTTCGTCATCACGCAGCGGACCGGCGCCTGCCAACGCATCGCGCACTCGGACAACGAAGCCATCGGCCGGGAGCTGTTGCCCGACTTGCTCACCGGGCGCACGTTCGCCACGGTCGGCGTCTCGCACCTCACCACCAGCCGCAGGCACCTGGCCAAACCGGTCATGCGGGCGGAGGAAAGCGATGACGGCTTTGTGCTGGACGGCTTCAGTCCCTGGGTCACCGGGGCGCCGCACGCGCAGACGGTGGTCACGGGGGCGACGCTCGACGACGGCCGGCAGATTCTGGTGGCGCTGCCGACCGATCTTCCCGGCGCTTCGGTCCCGCCGCCGGCCAGGCTCGTCGGCCTGTCGGCCAGTCAGACCGGAGCGGTGAATTGCGAACGAGTTCACGTGCCGCAGACGCATCTGCTCGCCGGGCCGGTGGCGGAGGTGATGAAACAGGGCGTCGGCGCCGGAACCGGCGGACTGCAGACTTCGACGTTGGCGATCGGTCTTGCCGACGCGGCGATCACCTACCTCGAGGAGGAGCGGGAGCGTCGCAACGATCTGGCGGAGCCGGCCGGCGCCCTTCGCTCCGACTGGCGCCGCACGCGGGACGATCTGCTCTCGCTCGCCGAGGGGCAGAACGTCTGCAGCACCGAAGACCTGCGAGTGCGGGCCAACAGCCTCGCCCTCCGTACGGCCCAGGCCGCGCTGGCGGCGGCGAAAGGAACCGGCTACGTCGTCGGCCATCCCGCAGGCCGCTGGTGTCGCGAGGCGCTGTTCTTCCTGGTCTGGAGCTGCCCGCAACCGGTGATGGCCGCGAACCTCTGCGAGTTGGCCGGCCTGGCCGAGTAGACCACGCCGAACGATAAGCGACGGGGCTTGCCCCGTGAGGACGAACCGCCCAGGATGAAATTCATCGCCGCCGCCGCTTGGCTGCCGTTCGCCTGCCTCGCTTCGCCGCTTGGGGCGCAGTCCATGCCGGATCCCGAACCATCACCGGATAGTCGCCGCTTCAACGTGCCGCTCCCCACGCTGGGCGGGACGCAGCTTTGGGCCGATGAGCTGCACTTTCATAAGTGGCGGATTCAGCGGAATATTCTCACGGGCCGCTGCCGGCTGTTGGACGGCGCCAACGTCCGCCACGCCTGGGGCGACTTTGAGGAGTGTCGCCGGCGATTGGAGGAAATCAAACAGCAGCGGAATCTGCCGCCGATGGAAGGCAAGGCGGTGCTCGTCCTGCACGGCTTGTTCCGCACCCGCCACGCGATGAAGCGATTGGCGACCTATCTGGAGCGCCCGGGCGGCTATCGCGCGTTCCGCATCTCGTATCCCAGCACCCGCGGCAACGTGGAGGAGCACGCGGCGGCTTTGGCGAAGCTGATCGAGAACCTCGAAGGAATCGAAGAGATCAACTTCGTCTGCCACAGCCTGGGCTGCCTCGTCGTGCGGCGCTACCTGGCGGCGCACTCCGACTCTGCGACCGGTCAAATTCCCGATCCGCGGATTCGCCGGATGGTGATGCTGGCCCCGCCGAATCATGGCGCCCAGCTTGCGAAGATCGCCGCCTACACGGGACTGTTCCAGATCGCCGCCGGCTCAGGCGGTTCGCAGTTCGTCCAGGGATGGGACGAGCTGGAGAAGCGGCTCGCGATTCCCGAATTCGAGTTCGGCATTATCGCCGGCGGCGCCGGCCGCGAGAAAGGCCGCAACCCGCTCCTGACGGGCGACGACGACTTGGTCGTGACGGTCGAAGAAACCCGGCTCCCCGGCGCCCGCGACTTCCTGGTGCTGCCGGTCACCCACACGTTCATGATGAACGACCGCCGGCTACAGGAGTGCACGCTGCGGTTCTTACAGCGGGGATGCTTCGTTTCCGAGGAGGAGCGGAAGCCGATCCCGCACGAGACCCGCGACTCGGTCGAAGAGACGGAGTAATGGAGTAATGGAGTGTTGGAGTGTTGGAGTGTTGGAGTGTTGGAGTGTTGGAGTGTTGGAGTG
>JAHWKS010000144.1 GCA_019347795.1 Planctomycetota bacterium
GCTTCGGCGCCGAGCAGCTCCCGCGCCGCCCGGCCGTCGCTGGTAATGATCACCTCATCTCCGCGGCCGGCGCCGACCGCATCGATCGCCAAGAGCGGCTACCCGTCGGGCGTTCGTCGATCTACCAGGTACGGCTGCACTACGAGCAACTTGCGACCTTGCATGGACGCGTGCTTCACGGTAGCAGTGGCCGATCCTAAAACCCGCGCTTGTTGCATGATGTTTCCACCCCCTCGTTTAACCGCGTGCCCAACGGGCCGTGCGAGGCCTCTTCCATTCGGCGAATCCAGGGTTTCCCGCGCGGCCCGCTGGGCACGCGGTTAAACGATCTATGCTTTGGCCAAAACGGCATTACGTTCCGCCGCCTTGCTTGGGCTCGGGCAGCGGCACTCGCGGTTCTTGTTTTCCCAGAACGTACAAATCGTCGATCAACGAACATCGCCGCTCCCGCGTGAACGTGAGCGGAGTTGTCACGCCCTCGCCCGTCGGGCCGGCGATGGAGAACGAGATATAGCCTTCGCCTCCCAGCCCCAGCGACGCCATGCAGGGGCCGTTCTTCACGAACAGCGTCGTGTCCAGCTCGCGGCCCATGCGGGTCATGTTCCGCACGTCGCTGGAGTGAATGATGCTCGTGTGCCGGAAGCCGTGCTCGGCCTCCTTGGCCTTGGCGATCGCCTCGTCCACATTCCGCACGCGGACGAAAGGGATAAACGGCATCATCTGCTCGACGGGCACAAACGGATTGCCCTCGTCGGTCTCGCCGAAGAGCAGCTCCGTCTGTTGCGGCACACTCCGGCCGATCGCCTTGGCCAACACCGCCGCGTCCTGTCCCAGGAAGTCCTTGGACGGGATATCGTGCTTCTTGTCCCCGTCGCCGACCTGCACGATGGCGGTCTTCGTGAGCTTGTCCACCTCCCCGGCCGAGAGCCGCGCCGCGCCGGCCCGCTCCATCGCCTTCATCATCGCGTCAAACACGCTCGACACCACGAATACCTCTTTCTCCGCGATGCAGAGCAGGTTGTTGTCATACGCCGCGCCGCGGATGATGGAACGCGCGGCCCGGTCGAGGTCGGCCGTCTCGTCCACCACCACCGGCGGATTCCCCGGCCCGGCCACCACGGCCCGTTTGCCGCTGTTGAGGGCCGCCCGCGCCACCGCCGGTCCCCCGGTGACGCAGATCAGCGAAATGCCGCGATGCTTGAAGATCTCGCCGGCCGACTCCAGCGTCGGCTCGGGGATGATGCAGATCAGGTTGTCGATTCCCACCTCGCGGCGGATCGCCTCGTTGAACCGCCGCACCCCTTCGGTCGCCACTCGCTTGCCGCTGGGATGCGGGTTCACCACGAGCGTGTTCCCCGCGGCGATCATGTTGATCGCATTCCCGGTGAGCGTGGGGAGCGAGTGCGTGACCGGCGTGATGGCCCCGATCACGCCGAACGGGGCGTGCTCGATCACCGCCAGTCCGTAATCGCCGCTGTAGACTTCCTTTCGCTGCTCGAGAAACTCCACGCCGGGAGTCCGCTCGCCGAGCGTCTTGAGCTTCTCGATCTTGTGCTCCAGCCGGCCGATCCTGGTTTCCTCCATCTCCATCGTGCCCAGCTCGACGCACTGGTCGATGGAGATGCGGCGGATGATCTCGATGATCCGCTTCCGGTCCGCCACCGGCCGCCGCGAGAGCTGCTCGAAGGCGTCGCGGGCGGCGGAGACCGCGTCGTCCACGTCCTCAAACACGCCGTGTCGCCCGCCGTGAGCTCGGCCGTTCGCCGAGCCGGGAACGCGCTCCACCTCGGCCAGCACCTGGGCTACCACGTTTCGGATCAGGTCTTCGTTGATTTGCATGATTATTCGTTACGCGAGTAGACACAGTTGTCGTCCACGTGAACCCGATCGACGATTCCGACGATGACGGTGTCGATCGGCATGTTCTTCGTCTCCGGCGTGAGCCGGGCGCTGGAGCCTTGCGTGATCAGCACGAAGTCTCCCTTCCCGGCGCCGAGCATATCGACCGCAATGAACGTGCGGCCGTTGGTCGCCAGGCTCTTCCGCTCGGCGGCCTCCACCCGATACGGCTCGACCACCAGCAGCTTATAGCCGACCATGGCGTCCACCTTCTCGGTGGCGACGACGGAGCCGGTGACTTTGGCGATGAACATAAAAATTCGTCCATAGTAGTAGGCACACTCCGTGTGCCGTTCTTGTCTTCGCGAACGGAGTTCGCGGACGGCACACGGAGTGTGCCTGCTACTTTAACTAAGCAGCTCCTTCGCCTGCCTGGCGACGACGATCTCTTCATTCGTCGGGGCGACCCAAATCTGCACGCGGCCGGCGTCGGCGTGGATCGGCGTTTCGCCTTTCGCCGCGGCGTTCTTCGCTTCGTCGAGGATGATGCCGAACTCGGCGAGGTTGCGGCACACGTCGCGGCGGATGTTGACGCCGTTCTCGCCGATGCCGCCGGTGAACACGATCACGTCGGCCCCGCCCAACTCCACGAGCAGCCCGCCGAGGTAACGGCGAATCTCCGACACGTATACGTCCAAGGCCAATCGCGCCTGCGAATTCCCTTGATCCGCCGCCTCTTCCAAGTCGCGGATGTCGCCGCTCACGCCGCTGAGGCCGAGCAAGCCGCACTCGGCCGCGAGCATCTCCAGCACTTCCTCAAACGACTTCCCGAGCTGCTTCATCACCACCAGGATTGCATAGGGGTCGAAATCGCCCGCTCGGTTGTTCTGCGGCAAACCTGATTGCGGGCTCATGCCCATGCTGGTGGCGACGCTCTCGCCGCCCTTGATCGCGCACAAGCTGCTCGACCCGCCCAGGTGGCACGAAATGATCCGCAAGTCGCTTCGGCCGACCAACTGCGGGACTCGCTGCGATATGTACCGATGACTGGCGCCGTGAAATCCCCACTTCTTGATGTGCAGCTTCTCGGCCCACTCCGCCGGAACCGCGTAATGGCGGAGATGATCGGGAATCGTCGCATGGAAGCCGGTCTCGAAGGCCGCCACCAGCGGAATCTCCGGCAGCTTCTCCGCCAGGAGCCGCATCGCGTTGATGTACGGCGGGTTATGAGCCGGGGCGACCTGGCTCATTTCCTCCATCGCCGCCAGCACGTCGGGCGTTACTCGCTGCACGCCGCTGACCCGCCCGCCGTGGACCGCTTTGAAGCCGATCGCGGAAACCTCGCGAGCGTCCTCCATGCAGCCGATCTGCGGATCGGTCAACTGCTCCAGGCACTGCCGCACCGCCGCCGCATGGTCGGGCGCCTCGATCGTCAAGTCCTGCCGCTCGTGGCCGATCTCGACGAAGCACTTGCTTTCGATCGAACCGATTCGCTCCACGCCGCCGCGCGCAAGCTGCCGCTCATCCGTCATGTCGAACAGACGATACTTGAAGCTCGTCGAGCCGAGATTCGCAACCAGGATCTTCATAGGGAAGGCTCCGGCGTGGATTCCGTTCGTCGGCGAGAGGAGTCAGGAGTCAGTTTTACATACACCGACTCCTGACCCCTGACTCCTGACGCGACTTCGTCCACAGTTTGCACCCGCTAGGCGCACACTACGACAAATACGCCTCCATGAGCCCTTCGGCGGGACGGGCGATGATGTGGCTGCCGACCAGCTCGCCGACTTGCGTGGCGGCCTGGGCGCCGGCTTCGACCGCGGCCCGGACGCTCCCCACGTCGCCGCGGACGACCGTCGTCACCAATCCGCCGCCGATCTGCACGCGCTTGACGATCTGCACGTTGGCCGCCTTGGCCATCGCGTCGGTCGCCTCCACCAGGCCGACCAGGCCCTTCGTTTCCACCAAGCCAATTGCACCGTTCATTGTGTGTCTCTTGTTACTCGAGGTTGCCGTGATCGTAGTAGGCACACTCCGTGCGCCGTTCTTCACTTCTCGGCGAACGGAGTTCGCCGACGGCACACGGAGTGTGCCTGCTACTTTATTCAGTCGCTTTGCCCGCCGCCGGTCTTGGCCGGCAGCACGATGCCGAGGTCTTCGTGCGGTCGGGGGATCACTTGCACGCTTACCACCTCGCCGAGGCGGCTGGCGGCGCCGGCGCCCGCGTCGGTGGCGGCTTTCACCGCGGCCACGTCGCCGGTGACGAAGGCCGACACCAGGCCGCTGCCGACTTTGTCCCAGCCCAGGAATTGCACATTCGCCGCTTTCATCATCGCGTCGGTGGCCTCGATCAGGGCGATGAAGCCCTTGGTCTCGATCATCCCCAACGCTTCCATCGCTTTCGCCATGGGAAGGTACTCCAGAGAAAGAAAAAGTACGCTAATTTCGTCGCTCACTAGCCGGCGACAAACTGTCGCTGGACCGCACACGGAGTGTGCCTACTACTTTGATAACGGCACACCGACCGTGCCTACTACTTGTGGCAGCCGCACGGTCCCTGTTTCAGCAACTCCATGCTCGTCGCCGCGTCCAGGTTGCAGGCGTTCCCCTCATCCGTGTCGAGGTGCACTTCCAACTTGCTCGTCTTGTCGGCCCGCACCAGCAAGTCCTCGAACGTCACGCCGCACTGGAAGGACTCGACGCGGAGCTTCATGAAGTCGCCGTTGGCGACGCCGTAATACGCGGCGTCCCGCTCGTTCATGTGGACGTGCCGGGCGGCGCGGATCACCCCCTGCTCCAGCTCGACCACGCCGGCCGGCCCCACCAGCACGCAGCCGGGCGTGCCGTCGATGTGGCCGCTGTGCCGAACCGGGGCGTCGATCCCCAGGGAGATCGAATCCGTAAACGCCAACTCCACCTGGCTGTGGTTGCGCGTCGGACCGAGCACCCGGACCGTGGGCAGCATCCGCCGCCGCGGCCCCACCACCATCACCGTCTCTTCCGCCGCGTAGAACCCATCCTGGTACAGCGGCTTCGCGGGCGTGAGCGTTCTCCCCGGGCCGAAGAGGATCTCCACGTGCTCGTCGGTCAGGTGGCAGTGCCGGGCCGAAATGCTCACCGCCAGGTGCGGCTTACCCGGCTCGCCCCGGCCGTCGGCCGACTCGCCGCTTTGCCGAAGCACGATCTGCCGCACAATGCGTTCGATCGTCGCCCGGTCCACAGGTTGCGTTGCGATCATCTCGAATGCGTTCGTTCTGTTGGAGTCCAGCCTTCAGGCTGTCTTCGATCGATCCCCGGCACACGCTACAGCGTGGACTCCAACTAGCCGTTGTCTGTCGGACCCGCCACCAACACCTTCACGCCCGCGGCGGTCAGGCGGCTGCGCCAGTCTTCGCCGATGTTGTGATCGACCACCAGGTTCTGAACTCCGCCGAGCGGGCACAGGTGCGCGACGCTCGAATGCCCGAATTTCGTGCTGTCCACGACGATGATCACCTCGTCGGCGGCCTGCATCATCGCCCGCTCGGTCTCGACCAACAGGCGGCTGCTGTTGTAGTAGCCCCGCTCGTTCACGCCCGCCACGCTGAGCACCGCCCAGCGGACATTCAGCTTCGCCAGCATCTCGTTGGCGAAGGGACCCAAGGCGACGCCGGTCCTGGGATGCATGTCGCCGCCGACCAGCACCAGGTCCGAGGCCTCGCTGGAGGCGAACAAGTTCGCCACGGGCAATGAGTTCGTCACCACCTGCAACGGCCGGCCGAGCAGGAACTGGGCGAACTCGTAGGTGGTGCTGCCGCCGTCCAGCAGCACCGCGTCGCCGTCTTCGATCAACTCCGCGGCCCTCCGGCCGATGAGACGTTTTTCCTCCCAGTGGGCCGCTTGCCGCATGTCGAAGTGCGGCAGCTTGGGGGACGGCCCCGTGTAAAATACTCCGCCGTATGTTTTCTTGGCCTCGCCCGACTTCTCGAGGAAATCAAGGTCCCGCCGCACCGTGGATTCGGAAACCGCCAACTCGCCCGCCAAGTCGGGGAGCGACGCGAAGCCGCGTTGACGAACCATTTCCAGCAGTCGCGAGCGTCGTTCCTCAGCAAGCATGGGCGGCTCTCCGTGACTTCCGCCGCTGAACGTGGCGTTTGTTGGTACGATTATGTCAAAGTTATGGAGAAAGTCAATCATCGAGTGCTGTAGATTTTCCATTAACTGTCATTCTCGTCGACCTGTTTCGGATCATACGCCCTAAGTTGCTTATGTCATTGAGCTTTCGTCAATGATTGCCCATCTCTCCAAAGTGCTTCAACCTCCCGCGTCAAATTCGCGGCTTCACGGATTTAGCGTCGGTACCTTTGGTGGGGCTCCGGACATTCAGCACTGGCTTAATATCCGCAACGCGGCCTTCGCCAGCCAAACGGCCGGGTCGCGCCCGTGGACGGAAGCGGACTTTCACCGCGAGTTCACCCATCAGCCGACATGGCGGCGCGAATGGATGTGGTTCGCGACGGCGCCCGACGCGACGGCGCCGATCGGAACGGTGGCCATGACGCCCGCGAAGCGGCAGGGGACTCCTGCCGCCTCAATCTCTTGGCTGGCGGTGCTGCCCGAATGGCAACGGCGCGGAGTGGGTCGCCTGCTGATCGCCGTGCTCGAGGCCGCGGCGTGGGAGGAGGGATTTCGCGAGGTGGCGGCGGAAACGCGGTCCGACTGGGCGCCGGCGATGCGATTCTACAGGTCGCTGGGCTACCGGCCTGCCGCCCGGCCAAACACATGCGCCTAAACGATATTATACGATACAGATGTTCAAATAGCGTCGGTCCAGCGTGGATTGGTCACAACCCATTGCCGCGCTTGGGGTTACCAAATCTTCCACCACGGCTTCTTGGATTGGGCCGTGCTGTAATCGAGCCGCATTACCTTCCCCTCATGCCCGAAGGCGGACTTGGAATACACGACGCGGATCCGCTCGTTGGCATCTTCGCCGACCGTGTCGCCGTCGTTGATGACCGGGCCGTTTTCCACGACGTAGCCGGCCAGGGCGATCAGCCGCTCCCGCAACTCGCCGGGCGGCTCGTTGGCGTTCTGCGTCTCGAACTCCATCAGGTCCAGCGCCGCCAATCCCGAGGTAAAGCCTGAGGAGGTTCTGTCGCCGGTCTTGCCGACGCGGAAATCGACCCACATGTGGATCGGCGGCCCATGAGGCAAGACGTCCACCGCGAAGTCGCGGAACATCGAGGGCGAGATCACCATCGCCGCATTGGTCCAGAACACGCCGACGGGCGCCTTGCAGGTGGCGACGATCGCCGCCACGACCTGCGTTAAAAGACGCGACCGCTCAACCGGCGAGGCTTCGCTGGAGACGGTGACGATCACATGCTCGGCGTGCTGCTTCAGCTTCTCCGCCGCATCAGGCCAAAGCCAACTGGTGGCGCAGGGCCCTTCCAGATCGGACCAGGGAATCGGCGCCGGCATCCGTCCCAGAATCAAGTCGGCCTCGCCCACGCGAAACGACAGCGTGACCTCCTCCTGTTCGGCGTTGCCGATCGCCGGCAGAGCCGGCCACGTCGATTTCAGATCCTGCTGAATCGCCTCGGCCGAGAGCTTGGCGCCCGGTCCGAGCATCACCATCGCAATGGAAATCGCCATATTTGGGAACGCACTAAAGTTCGCCGAACGATTCGGCGAGGTTGCGGATATAGGATAACGCTTCGTCCAGCTCCGGCGCCTCGACTCCCGCTTGCCGGCCGGCGCGGTCGCAGCGGGCCAGCGTCACCAGGTCTTCGTAATTCTCCGACTGCTGCAGGCGGCGGCGGGCCCGGGCGCCGATCGAGCGGTCCAGGATCCTGCGCCCCGCCATGTGATGCTCGATCAGCCACGCGGTGCGCTCGGTGATGTACCCTTCGAGCGCCTCCAGGCCGGCGGCCGTGTGGTCGTGCGGATCGATCGCCTTCCCCACGTCGTGCAGAAGGGCCGCCAGCAGCAGCTCCTCATCATACGGCGCCTCGTCGCAGGCGTGATCGAAGACCTGCAGGCTGTGATAGAGCGCATCTCCCTCGGGATGCCAACGCGGGTCCTGCTTCACGTTCTCCAGCGGCAACAGCAGCGACTCGTAGACCTGAAACCGGTCGGGCTTATCGGCGACCTGCGCGACGGCCTCTTCCAGGTCGAGCCGCGGATACTCTTTCTCGAGGAATTGCTCCAACTCGGCGATGCTGGCCCGCTCGATTGCCTTGCCGGCGATCGAACTCTTGAAAACGTAGTGAGCCTTGTCGGCAGGATAGACCGTAATCTCGAACGGGAAGCGATCCTTGACGTGGATGTGGGTGAAGATGCGTTCTTCGCCATCCTTGCGGACTCGCTTCCGCTCTACGTCGTAGAGCATTCCCAGCTCGTCCAACTCGCCGCACACGAGGTGGACGCTGTCGGTGAAGACGTGCAGGTCGATGTCGGAGCCTTGCCGCACGTGGCCGGTCATTACGCTGCCGATGAGCCGCGGCTTGAACTTCCGCAGCACCCGCATCAGCCGCAGCGCCTCCAGACGCATTTCCAAGAGGCTTTCATCCCGCCGCTCGCCTTCGTAGAGCCGGGCCAGACCCTGCACCTCATCCCGGATTTCCGCGTTGCTGGGAAGATCGGCCGGCTTGACCCAACCCTTACAGACGCGGCGGGCCGCCTTCATCTTGGCCTGGTAGTATTCCGACTCCTGGCGAGAGTACATCAGCCGGGCGGCCTCCCAGGCGATCTGCCGCCGCAATTTCGAAGCATTCATCCACAGGCGCCGTAAGCCCAACAGGTCGGCGCGGGCATCGAGGAGGGAAACCGACTGCACGCAAATTATAGAACGATGTCTCTCATGAACAAGAGTCGAATGGAGATCGTTGACAGCCGAACGGATGAGGAACACTAATTACCGCTAATCGACGCTAATTGGATCAGCGTTCAGCGTTGATTTTTGGTGATTAGCGTTCCCGCCGTTGATCGATTTGACTTTGAATCCCCTGCTCGAAGTCATGTTGCATCTCTTGCAGGCGTGCAACCACTGCCCGATTCGCCGCCGCCAGGTTGCGCATCTCGGCCGGATCTTCGGCAAGATTGACGAGGAAGAGCTTATCGGCGGCGGCGAGCGGGGCTGTGTTGCTGGTGTCGCGGGGGTTGCCGAGGAGGTTCCAGTCGCCGTGGCGGACGACCCATTGGGCGTTGGCGCCGCTCCCCAGGCGCCAGTAGAAGGACTCGTGCGGCGTGGGGGCGTCGGCGGAGGCGACCACCTACGCGAGACTCTTGCCGTCGAGCTTGCGATCGGGTCGGGCCGCCGAG
>JAHWKS010000964.1 GCA_019347795.1 Planctomycetota bacterium
AAGCCCCGGTCCGCTGGCGAAGCTCGTCGACCCGCGCCCACAGCGCCGCGTTCTCCACCGTGGCCAAGAATTCCGTCGCCACGACGATGCATTCGGCGCCGTCCCACCGCAGGGCGCCGTAGGCGCGGAAGCGGCCGATACTCGCGAGGTCCTGGACGCTATTGACTTTCGTCACAAACTGGTTTTCGCGGATGTTCAATGCGGCTTCGCGCTGGGCCTGCAGCTCAACCGCCAGCGCCGCCTCGTACTTCCGCCGCCGAGGCGCCGGTAGATCGGGAAAGCCGGCGATCTCCTCCATGGTGAACCCATACGTCTCACCAAAATCACGCTGATTCACCGTGCGACAGTCAAGCGGCTCAGTGTCTCGCAGCACCTCCCCCAGCGCCGTTACCAACAACGACGCCCCCGGGCCGCCTACGGGGCAGCCCTGATCAACGATCTTACGCATGTGTTCCTCTCCAAAAGCATTGGTCGCGACCGAGCAGGGACCCTTGGTAATCATCTGCCGCGTCAGCGGAACGACCGCAGATGCTTTGCGCGCAGGTAGATGAACGCCAAGTCCGGCCCGCCTTCGTCCTCGTCTTCCAAGGCTTCCGCGACTGGCGAGGATTTGCCGGAGCAGCGGGACGATGGCGTCGGTAGGCGACCTCGATGTCGTTTGAACTCTTCGAGCACGTGCCGCGTGCTCGGCGGCAGGGATTGTTTTTGCGGCATAGGTTCTCCAGGCAGGGGATTTCGCTAACGCAGAGTGCTGGTTCTCTCCGCGCCCTCTCAATTGACCGACGGGTTGCGCGGGATATTGCGGCGGCCCTTTCGCCCTCCGGCCTGGTGCTGATAGACGCCGGCGCGGTCCGCCGACAGGCAGCGGCCGCTGGCCCACTGCCGCAGCCGCTGGACCGACTCGCCGGAGGTGGAGGAGATCGGCACGATGTTCTGCGCCGCCTGCACCAGGGGCACGTCCAGCAGCGCCGCCAGTCGGCAGCACGCCCGGATTTCAGCGCCGGTCCAGCCGGCGTCGCTGGGCTTTCGCTGCCTTCGGTCAAGGCCGAACTGCTCCAGGTAAATCTCCCAGATCGCCTTCCGCTGCTCGTCGCCCGGCAAATCAATGAAGAACACGGAATCGAAACGCTCGGCCCGCGCGAACTCCGGCGGCAGGCCCGCGATGTTGTTGCACGTGCCGATGAAGAACACGTCGCTGGTGCGGTCGTTGAGCCAACTCAGAAGGCTCCCGAAGAGCCGCGCCGAAACGCCGCTGTCGGTCTGACCGCTGGAGGCGACGCCCGAGAGCGCCTTCTCCAACTCGTCACAAAACAGGATCGCCGGCTGCATGGCGTCCACGATCGCCAGGGCCTGCCGCAAAATCGCCTCGGACTGGCCCACGAGACTGCCATACAGCCGCCCCATGTCGAGGGTGAGCGTGGGCCTTCCTACTTCGCGGCCGAGGGCCTTCGCAAAGGCGGATTTTCCGCAACCAGGTGGCGAGAGTAATAAAACTCCACGTGGACGCCGCAGTGGATCGGGATCGCCCTGGCGGCGCATTGCCCGCAGGCAAAACGCTTTGAGGTTTTCCAATCCGCCGAGTTGCTCAAACGCCTCGCTTCCCTGATGCAGCCCCACGAGGCCGCCTTTCCGCAGCGTGGCGGCCTTGACCTGCCACACTGACTCCGGCGTCACGCGGCCATGCCTCACTAGCGACAAGCTGAATGCGTTCTCTGCCTCGAAACGCGTCAGCCCCGATGCCGCATCGAGCACCGCGTGCAGGTCGTTTCCGTTGGGCAGTTCTCCCGCCTCGGTCGCCACGCCGCGGGCGATCTCCGCCAGCTGCAGCCGCGTGGGCAGGCGATGCTCGGTGACAGTGAACAGCTTTTCGAGCTCCGGCGGCAGCGCCACCACCGGCGAAAGCACGATCAAGAACGTGCGGTTCTGCTTTCCCTGGCTGATCTGCTGGGCCACGGTTTGGATGACCTCCGGGCTGCTGAGGAACCGGTGGAAGTTCACCAGCACCAACAGGCCCGCCCCGTCAGGAACGGCCAGGGCGCCGGCGGCGCGGATGGCCGCCAGGGGATCTGCGGCGGCGTCTGCGTCATCGACGGCAGCTCCAGGAAACGAGACGCCGCGGGCGATGTCCCACACGGCCAACCGCCACTCTTCGGCGCGGCAGAGCTGGGCGATTTCCGCCAAGGCGTCGTCGTGTTCATGCGATTCGATC
>JAHWKS010000145.1 GCA_019347795.1 Planctomycetota bacterium
GCCATGGTCACCGTCGCCGGGTTGGTGCCGTGGGCGGTGTCGGGAGCCAGGACCCCCTACGAATTGGCGCCGCCATCGGCTTTCCTCGGCGCCTTGGTCGGTCCGGCGGCGAGCAGCGCTCCGCCGATCAGGAACAGCGGCAGGATGGCCACCACGGCGGTCCGCGTGCTTCCGGTGAGCGCGGCGGCGCCCGCCACGAGGAAGGGGCCCAGCACGGCCGCGAACTTCCCGACCATGTTATAGAAGCCATAGAATTCGGCCGCCTCCTCCCGCGGAATCAGCCGCGCGTAGTAGGAGCGGCTGAGGCTGAAGACCCCGCCTTGCACAAGTCCGACCGCACAGGCCAGCACGTAGAACTCCCAGAGCGCATCCAGGAATGCCGCCCAGAGCGTCACGCCGACGTAGACGGACAACCCAATCATCAAGGCGCGTTTCGGGCCCATCCGCTCCCCGAGCCGGCCGAACCCCAGCGCGGCGGGAAAGCTGACGAATTGCACGACGAGCAAGGCGGTCAGCAAGTCCTGCTGCCCGAAGCCGAGCTTGTATCCGAAATCGACAGCGACTTTCATCACCGTGTTGACGCCGTCGATGTAAAGCCAATACGCCGCGAGAAAGAGAACCACCGGCCGCAGTTGACGAATGCGTCGAAAGGTCCGCATTAACTGAGAGAGGCCGTGCGACACCGCGGCTGGGAGCGAGCGAGGCCGCTCCGGCGCTTGCTCGCGCACGCCGAAGACCAGCGGCAGCGTGAAAATCGCCCACCACCCCGCCACCGTCAGGAAGACGGCGCGGGCCGCGGTTTCCGCATCCGGCAGCCCGAACCACTCCGGCTTGAGCACCATCGCCATGTTCACGGCCAAGAGCACGCCCCCGCCGATGTAGCCCAAGGCGTAGCCGAACGCAGAGACGCGGTCGAAGCGTTCCTCGCGGGCGACGTCGATCAGCATCGCGTCATAGAACACATTGGCGGCGGCGAATCCCACCGAAGCCGCGCCGAAGACCACGACGGCCACGATCCACGCCCCCTGAGGCACGAAAAATAAACCGGCGGTCGCGGCCGCGCCGCAAGCGGCAAACGTCATCAACGATCGCTTCCGCCACCCGCCGCTATCGGCAGTTGCGCCCAGCAGCGGCGCGCAAAGCGCGAGCACCAGGCTCGCGACGCCGTTGGCGGTCATCAATCGGGTTGTCGTGCTCGCGCCGCTTGCGTCCGTGCTCCAGTATTGGTTGAAGATCAGCGGAAAGAACCCGACCAACACGGACGTGGCGAAAGCGGAGTTCCCCCAATCGTAGAGCGCCCACGCGAGAACCGTCCCCCGGCCGTGCGCCGTCCGCTGCTTCGAGGCCATGCGGTCCGCGTCCTCCGACGTTTGGGTTCCAGGCTATGACGGCTCGCCATGCTTCTACAGCGCGTCCGCGGCGAATTCCAGCGGCAAACCTTGCGCCGCGGCATGTTCGGCGGTTTCCATCACCGCGGCGGCGCGGGCGGCTTCTTCAGGGGTGATGATGGCCGGGCGCCGGCCGTCGCGGATGCACTGGGCGAAGTAGTCCAGCTCATGATAGAGGGCGCCGACGCGGCGGCCGTGCAGCTCGGGCCAGTAGGCGGTGTCGGGAAAGCGAAGGCCGGCGCCGTCGACGATCGAGACCCCGGCGTGGCCGCAGTCGAGGGTGATCTGCCCCTCGGTCCCCACGACCTGCAGCACGGCGTCGATCGCGGTCGGCGACTTCGCTGGAAGGCGCCAATTGGTTTCAATCACGCCAATCGCGCCCTCGCGGCGCGCGGCTTCCTCGTCGCCAAGGTCGCCGAACTCCAGCATCGCCCAGCCGAGGTCGGGATAGCGGAAGCGATCGACCCGCACGTTGCGGGCGTAGATTCGCGTCGGCGCCCGCCCAAGGAGCCACATCATCAGGTCGGCGTCGTGAACGCCGTCTCCCATCAGCGGCGAGATGCGGTCCAGGCGGATCGAGCCCGGCGCCTCCGGAAGGTTGCGCCGGGCGTGCATCGAGACGATGCGGCCGATCCGGCCCCCGTCAACGGCCCGCTTCACAATCGCCGCGCGCGGGTCGAAGCGGCACACGTGTCCGACCATGAAGGCGCCATTGGCCCGCCGCGCCGCCTCGACCAGCCTGCGACACTCGTCGCGCGTCGGCGCCATCGGCTTTTCCAGGAGCACGTGCTTGCCGCTTTCCAGCGCCGCCATCGCCGGCTCGAAATGCTCTTGCCAATGTGTGGCGATGGTCACCACGTCGCACACATCGCCTTCCAGCAAATTGCGAAAGTCGGTAAACGCGCGCGGGACACTCAACTCCGCGGCAGCGGCCTCCACTTTCTCCTTCGTGCGGGAACAGACGGCCGTCAGCTCGACGCCCGGCAGTTGCTGCAGGACCTGGGCGTGGATTCTGCCGAACCGCCCCGCGCCGATAATCGCCCATCGCAGTGGTTGCATGAAGTTCGCTCGAGGACCGTTACGGTTTCGTCGGCGCCTCCTGGAGACGCTTCATCAACGCTTCCACGATCTCGGGGCGCCGGTCGGCGAGGTTTACCTGCTCGGCGGGGTCCGTCTGCAAATCGAATAGCAGCGGCCCGCGCGACGTGTCGCCCGTGCGGACGCCGGGAAACTCGCTCGGCCGTGCTTGCTCCAGGGGGGCGAGGATGGTTTCGCCGTCGGGGCCGCGGGGATCGACCCAGGAATCATCGAGGTTCCGCGGCCGCGGCGACGGGCCCCGGTGGAGCTTCCAGTTCCCCACGCGGATCGTCTCCGGCTCGGCGCCCCGCATCGAGAACAGTTCGAGGTGCGGGCTGGAGGCGTCGGAGGTGAAAAGCGGCATCAGGTCGCGGCCGTCGATCACGCGGTCTTCCGGCAGCGGGATGCCGGCGGCGGCGAGCGCGGTCGCGAAGACATCCATGATGATCGCCGGCGAGTCGTTCACGTGTCCCGGCGGAATCTTCCCCGGCCAGCGGGCGATCAGCGGCACGCGAATCCCGCCTTCCCAGCACTGCCCCTTCATCCCGCGCAGTCCGCCGGTGCTGCCGCCGTACCAGGGGCCGTTGTCGCTGGTGAAAATCACGAGCGTTCGCTCGTCCAGTCCCAGCTCCTTCACGTGCTTCAGCAGGCGGCCGATCTCGTGGTCCAGCTCGGCGATCACGTCGCCGTACAGACCGGCGCCGGATTTCTTGTAGAACGCTCGGCTAGCCGCCAGCGGCTTGTGCGGCATCGCGTGGGGAAGGTAGAGCAGGAACGGCTTCTTCTGGTTCCGCTCGAGGAAGCCGATCGCTCGGTCGGTGTAGCGAAGCGTGAGGGTGCTTTGCTCGACGGGATCCTCGGCGATCTCGTCATTCTCCATCAACTGCACCGGCCGCATGTCGTTGCTGTAGAGGATGCCGAAGTATTCATCGAACCCGTGCCGCCGCGGGAAGAACTCCGGCTTGTGCCCCAGATGCCACTTGCCGATGCAGGCGGTGGCGTAGTCGGCCTGCTGAAACGCCTCGCCGAGGGTGATCTCGGATTCGGCGATCCCCACATTGTTGATCCCGGCGTCCGGAGTGGGGTTGCGGGTGACGCCGTGACGGAACGGATACCGCCCTGTCATCAGCGACCCGCGCGAGGGAGCGCAGTACGGGCAACTGCTGTAGAACTGCGTCAGCCGGGCGCCCTCGGCCGCCATCCGGTCCAGGTTCGGCGTCGTGAACTCGGGATGCCCGTAGCAGCCGAGGTCGCCGTAGCCAAGGTCGTCGGCGTAAATGACGATGACGTTGGGCCGGTCGGGTTCGGCTTCTTCGGCGGCGGCGGAGGCTGAGAGCAGCGGGAGGAATGCCAGGAGGAGACAAAGGTATCGCATGGCGGTGTGGCAGTCGGGCCGGAGGGTCAAGGACGGAAGGGATCGCAGGGCGGAGGGGGTCGGGAGTCTTTGTCGGCCGATGTCATTTGCTACTTGTTTGCCGGTGTGGCCGAAAAAGACTCCCGACCCCCGGTGACGGCACCGCAATTGTAGTTGATCGCTGCCACAAAATCGCGGCCCGCTCTTGACACTGTCATATTACACTGTAATATATTGCTATGAGCCAGCGATGGACGATCGAGGAACTGCGGGAGGTGACTGCACGAGTCCTCGACGCCGCCGATTACCAGGGGCAGGCGTCGCGGCGGGTGCAGGAGACGCCCGACAAGCGGACGATTCGCTACTACACCACGCTCGGACTGGTGGATCGGCCGGTCGAGTTTCGCGGCCGGACAGCGTATTACGGGCGGCGGCACGTCTTGCAGTTGGCGGCCATTAAGCGGCTGCAGGCGAAAGGAATGTCGCTGGTGGAGATTCAAGAGTCGCTGTCGGGCGCCGATGACCGGCGCCTGACTCGCTGGGCGGGAGTGCCGCGCGAGTTTTGGGACGAGCTTCGCTCCGAGCCCGCGGCGTCTCCCGATCCCGATGCGCTACTGGCGAACGAATCGCCCGCCCCCGTGCGATCGGCATCGTTCTGGCGACAGGCGCCGGATGTTTCTAAGGCGGCGCCGGTTGGAGCGCCTCTGAGTCGTCCGCGCACCATGATCGCGCTTTCGCTGGCGGAGGGCGTTACGCTGTTGTTGGAGGATGCGTCGCCATCGGAGTTGGAGGAAGCTCGTCTCGCCGAGTTGGCGCCGGCGGTCGACACGTTGGTTCGTGAACTGCGCCGCTTGAAGCTCGTCCCTTAACTCATCCCGCGATCTCTCGCGCTGTCGGGTCCCGTCCGGCGGCCGGGACCTACTGGAGTCTCATCATGACGTACGCTCTTCCTCTTCTGGATGCTCCCGCGACGGTTTCGGACGACGCCGGCCTTGGCGCCTTGGAAACTCCGCGAGGTTGCCTGCCGCTCCGGTCCCTCGACGTTCGCGGCCGCGTGAGCGGACTCCTTGCGCACACGACGGTGCGTCAAACGTTCCGCAATCCCTTCGATGAGCCGCTGGAGGCGACGTACATCTTTCCGCTTCCCGACCGGGCGGCGGTGACGCGGTTCCGTCTGACGGCCGCCGATCGCGTGATCGAGGGCGAGCTGAAAGAGCGCGGCCAGGCCCGCGACGAGTACGATCAGGCGATCCAACAGGGGCATCGCGCCGCGATCGCCGAGGAGGAGCGGAGCGGCGTGTTCACCATGCGCGTGGGCAACATCCCGCCGCATGAGGAGGCCGCGGTGGAGTTGGAGCTGGTCGGCCCGCTGGAAGTGAGCGAGGATGAGGCGACGTACCGCTTCCCGATCGTCGTGGCGCCGCGGTACACGCCGGGCGTCCCGCTCGACGGCCCGCCGGTGGGGGACGGGGCGACGCCCGACACCGATCAAGTTCCCGATGCCTCGCGAGTCACGCCGCCGGTGCTGCTGCCGGGCTTTCCCAACCCGGTGCACCTTTCGCTGGAGGTGGAGCTCGACCCGGCGGGACCGGAGACCGGCCGTCCGCGATTGTCGGCCAGTCTGCACAGCGTGGTGGTGAACGAGCAGGGCCCGCCCTGGACCGTGCGGCTGACGCCGGGCGAGCGGCTCAACCGCGATTTCATCCTGCGGTTTCCAGTCGCGGCGAATGAGGTTTGCACGTCGCTGCAGGTGTCTCCGGCGGCCAAGGACAAGCCGGGCGTGTTCGCCCTCACGCTTACGCCGCCGGCGATGGCCGTCGCCCGCCCCAAGCCGCGCGAGGTGGTGTTCGTCCTCGACCGCTCGGGCAGCATGAGCGGCTGGAAGATGGTGGCCGCCCGGCGGGCGTTGGGCCGGATGATCGACACGCTGTTGGACCAGGACCGGTTCACGGTGATCGCGTTCGACGACAGAATCGAAACGCCCTCCTCCGACGCGATGCGTTCGGGCGCCAATCGCGATCGTTGGCGGACGCTGGAATGGCTCGCTGCGATCGAGGCCCGTGGCGGCACCGAGATGGGCCCCGCCCTCCGCGCCGCATTGCGCTGCTTTTCGTCAAAAGGCGACGAGATCGACCGCGTGCTGGTCGTCGTGACCGACGGCCAGGTCACCGGCGAAGACGCGCTGCTGCGGACGATGAAGAAAGAGTCGGCCGGCGCCATGCCGCGGGTGTTCACGCTCGGAATCGACCGGGCAGTGAACGCCGGTTTTCTTCGCCGCCTGGCTGAGCTGGGCGGCGGCGCGTGCGACCTGGTCGAGTCGGAGGACCGGCTCGATGAAGCGCTCGAAGGGGTGCATCGCCTCATCGGGCAGCCGGTGCTGACCGACGTGGAGTTGGAGCTGCTCGACTTCGACGGCGTGGTCGAGACTCTGGCGCCTTCCCGCCTTGCCGGACTCTACGCCGGGAGGCCGCTGATGATCTTCGGCCGTCACCTGAGCGAGCGGAGCGACGTTCGCATTCGCATCCGCGCCCGTAACGCCGCGGGGGAGCCCTGGACCTCCACGGTTTCCGGCCGCGCGGGACCTGACCGGGTGCTGCTCAACCTGTGGGGCCGGGCGAAGGTGCGGGAATTGGAGGATCGCTACGCGGCCGGCGGGATGCGCGACGAGCCATTGGCGGAGCGTATTACCAAGTTGTCGCTGGAGACGAACGTCCTTTGCCGCTTCACCGCCTACGTGGCAGTCGATAAGTCGGAGGTGGTGAACGAGGGGGGCCGGCAGCATCGCGTGATCCAGCCGGTCGAGTCGCCCGCGGGCTGGGAAGGGGCGCCGGCGATGCGGGCCATGTTCGCGGCCCCGGCGGCGTTCGCCTCGCGTTCGGGGATGCCGAGGGGGAGAGCGCGAATGTCGAAGTGGTTCGGCATGAACGAGCCCGTCGCGTCCGTGGACAGCATGCTCCAGGAATTCGTAGCGGAGGACATGGACGAGGCCGTTCCGGAGATTTCAGTCCCGCCGACTCGCGAGGAACGTCCGGGGAACGAAGTCGCCGAGGTTCGCCGGATCGTGGAGCGAATGAAGGGACTCGGTGGACTTCCCAAACGGAAGGACGTAGCTCACCTGGTGAGGAAGCTGAAAGGCCTGGCGATGACGCTCTCTGCCGGAGGCGATCCCAAGCACGTGGACGTGGAGAAGCTGGTCGAGGATGGCGATCGTCTTCTCCGCGGCTCTTGGAAGGTTGCGGGAGACGCCGACCTCGCGCAGCGGCTGACGGCCTTCCTGGATGCGATTGCGGACTGCCTGGCCGGTTTCGAGGCGGAACCATCAGGCAAGCGAGAGGCGTTTTGGAAGCAGCCCGGCGATGCGACTTAGGATTGTCCCCCGCCGAAGAGCTGCATGTACAGTCGCTCCGCATCCTCGCTTCGCTCGCCCGCCGCCGCGGTTTGTTGCGCGTCGAGATATTGCGAATCGACAAATACCAGCGACGGTTGGGGAAGTTGTCGCTGGCGGGCGAGGCGGCTCAGGAAACGGCGATCCCCCCGGCTCAAGCCGTGGGCGTGGCACAGTTCCTTGAACAGCGCGTGGGGGCTGTGTCGGCGCCGCTCAACGCGCCATCGCTGAAACCGCGTCCCCGCCAGAATGAGGATGATCGGCCCGATGAGCACCGCCGCGGCGATGGCGGCTTCCTTCCAATCGAACGTCGTCCCTCCCGGCTGAAAGCGCTTGCCCATGTGCCGGAAGCCGTCCGCCTGCGCCAGCAGCGACGACATGAATGGTGAGGGCAGGACGGAGCTGAGGAAACTACCATACATGGGTCGAGGCGGTTCACTCCGCCGCAGGTGAAAAGAAGGAGGGCACGTCCGAAAGCAGCGGCGTTGGGTCGGCCGTCGGCGGAGGCGGAGGCGCCGCGGCCGTGCGGCTCAGGTGCAGCAAGCTCGCTTCGACGGCCTGCTGGACCGCTTGATGCGGGTCGAGCAATCGCTCGCGAAGAGCCTGCCGGGACTTATCGCTGCCGCAGTGGCGCAGCGTCTCGGCGGCCTTGGCGCGGTACAGGTAATCGTCGGACTTCAAGAGCACCAGGAGCGGTTCTTCCAGGTCGGCGACGACGCCGATCACGACGGCCGCGTCCATCGCCCGGAAGATGCGGCCTCGGACGCCCGACGTCAACTCCTCGCGGAGCGTCTGGAACGCCTGAAGGTCGATTTTTCCGACCAGCTTCCCGGTGCTGTGCCGCGCCTCGGGCGTGAGCATGTCGAAGGCCGCCAGGAAGCGGGTGCAACTGAACTCGGAGAGGCAGTTCCGCGCGGCGCCGCGGACCGTTTCGTGCTCGCTTTCGAGCAGCTCCAGGAGGCGCGGCATCGACCCCGGAAGGCTCCTCTGCCGCAGCCGCGACATCGCCGCGACCTGCACCAGCGGATCGTCATCGGCGAGGGCGTCCAGGAGCAACTCGTTCGCCTCGGCGCCCTGGAAGTCGCTCAAGCCTTCGGCCGCGGCGCGGCGTCCGCCGGGTTTCCCGCTCCGCAGCAGCCGCTCCAGCATGGGGAGCACGTCGTCGCGCTTCATCGACGAGAGAACCGCCATCTGCACCACCGCATGCTGGCCCGCGTCGTCCAAGGCGTCCAGCCGCGCCGGATCTTCGTGCATCCAGGGGAAATCGCGAATTTTTTTGAGGTTGCGGCGGGCGGCCGCGGTTGGCTCAAACCCGATCTTCTTGAGCAGCCGCGCGACGAAGATCTTGTCGCTGCGCCGCGCCAGCGTCTGCAGGGCGGCGCTCGGCGCCCGGCGGTCGTCGAGATAACTGAGCAAGAGCCGCATGATCCCCGGCTGGCGGCTTTGCGCCAGCAGGTCGATCACGTGGAGGTACGTCGGGTCGTGCGGGTTGTTGAGCACTTGCTTGACCAGAGCATGATCGCGCGGGCACAGAAGAAGAAACGCCTCGAGGACTTCCCGCCGATGATGGTGTGGCCAACGCTCGAGCGACTTCTCCAGCGCCGCGATCATCCGCGTGCGCTTTACATTGGGGTCGCCCCCATGAACGGGTGAATAGGGGGAGGCCAACTCTTCGTACAGCAGCTCGGCCAATTCAAGCAGCGATTGGGCCGCCAAATCGCGATGCGGATGATCCGCCGACTCGGCGAGGTTGATCAACAGCGGCGCCAGATCGTACTCGCGAATCCAGACCGTGGCGTAGCAGGCATGCGCGCCGAGGGTCGGATCCTCGCTCACCAGGGCATCCCGCAGGGCCGCGAGCATCCGCTCCGACCGCGAGGCGATAATCTCCTTCCAGCGCGAGCCCAGGTGATCCCAGCGTCGAATCAGCTCC
>JAHWKS010000965.1 GCA_019347795.1 Planctomycetota bacterium
TGCTAAGATTACCGCCGTGGAGGTAAGCACCGCTGGCCATAACCAGAGGCTGTTGCGGAGACGGTCCCAAAGATTGAGCAGCCAAGTGGTCACGTGGCGGCCTTGGGTTTGAAGCGGGTGGGGCGAGTGCAATTCGCAGTGTAGCACCGAAAGATGAGGGCCTCTAGTTGCGCATCCACTTGCGGTCGTGACGGATCATCTGCTAGGAAAGCCGTAGCAAGCTGGGCGGCGGCGATGCGATGCATGTCGAGCGACTTTCCCGCTCGCTCCAAGCGAAAGCGAACCTTCGGAAGACTTGTAGCTTGATGTGAGCGGTTGTTTATGCAGCAAAGTGATTTGGCGATTATTGGTGGCGGCATTGTCGGGTTGGCCACCGCGTACCGTTTTCTGGAGCGATTTCCCGACAAGAGCGTGACGGTGCTCGAAAAAGAGCCGACGATTGGGCGGCATCAGACCGGTCGCAACGCCGGGGTGCTGCATTCGGGCATCTATTACCGTCCCGGTTCACTCAAGGCGCAGAACTGCCGGGCCGGCAAGCTGGCCATGGAGGAGTTCTGCCAGCGCGAAGGCATTCCGTATCAAATCTGCGGCAAGGTGATCATCGCCATCGAGGAGAGTGAACTGCCGCGGATGGAGAAGATCCTGGAGAACGGCAAAGCGAACGGCGTCGTTTGCGAGCGGATTGATGCGGCGCGGCTCAAGGAGCTGGAACCGCATGCGGCCGGCATCGCGGCGATTCACGTTCCCGAGGCTGGCATTGTCGATTTTGGCCAGGTCGCACGGCGATTGGCGGAGATCATCGAAGGGCAGGGGAGCCGGATTGTCACAGGGGCGCGCGTCACCGGGATTCGCCGTGAACCGGATCGGGCGATCTTGGCCACGACTGCCGGCGAGTTTGCGGCGAAGCAGGTCGTCAACTGCGCCGGCCTGTACAGCGACCGCGTCACGCGGCTGAGCGGCGCGAGGCCTTCGGCGATGATTGTTCCGTTCCGCGGTGAGTTCTACAAGGTGCGGCCGGAGGCGGCGCACCTGGTGCGGATGTTGATTTACCCTGTGCCCGATCCGCGCTATCCGTTCCTCGGCGTGCATTTCACGCGGCGGATCGACGGGTTGGTGGAGTGCGGTCCGAATGCCGTGTTGGCCTTTGCCCGCGAAGGTTACCGCAACACGACCGTCAGCCCGCGCGATTTGGCCGAGACGGTCACTTATCCAGGATTCTGGAAACTGGCGGTGAAGTATTGGCGGATTGGGGCGGACGAAATGTGGCGCAGCTTCAGCAAACGGGCGTTCGTGCGGGCGGCGCAGCGGCTCGTGCCGGAGATCGAGCCGCAGCATTTCGAATGGGCGCCGGCCGGCGTGCGGGCTCAGGCGGTCGGTCGGGACGGTGCGATGCTGGACGATTTTTTAATCAGTGAGACGGAGCGCGTCATCAATGTCGAAAATGCCCCCTCGCCGGCCGCCACCGCGTCGTTGAACGTGGGGCGGCTGGTGGTGGAGCGGTTGGCGCCGCGGTTTGAGGATTAAAAGTGGGGCGGCGCCTTTTGGTGGTTGATTCGGCGTGGCCGCCGACGCTAACGGCGGTATACTTTGATTATGTCTAAACCCGCGAAACTTGCCCTGGAAGATAGTACTGTGTTCACCGGCACGTCGATCGGCGCCGAGGGCGAGGTCGATGGCGAAGTGTGTTTCAATACGTCGATGACGGGCTACCAGGAGATCCTCACCGATCCGAGTTATCGCGGGCAAATCGTCACGATGACGTATCCGCAGATCGGCAACTATGGCGTGAATCCCGAGGACGTCGAGAGTCAGCGTCCGCAGCTCGCCGGGTTCGTCGTCCGCGAGCACAGCCGGACGCAGAGCAATTTCCGTAGCGAGCGGAGCCTGAGCGAATACCTGCAGCATTGGGGCGTCGTGGCGATTGAATCGATCGACACACGCGCGCTGGTGCGGCGGCTGCGTTCGAGCGGAGCGATGAAGGGCGTGCTCTCCACGGTGGACCTTGATGATGAGAGCCTTGTTGCCAAGGCGAAAGCGAGCCCGGGGCTGGTTGGCCGCGACCTGGTGCGCGAAGTGCTGCCCGATCAACTTACAGAATGGTGCGAGCCGCTTAGCGAGTGGACGCACTTGAATGGCAGGGGGCAGACTTCGGCAAGCTCAGTCGAACCGGGGGCAGGGGGCGAGGAGCTGGCGGCGCGGCCGCATGTT
>JAHWKS010000146.1 GCA_019347795.1 Planctomycetota bacterium
CCCCAGCTACGACTTCCTTCTTCGCAGCGCGGAAGATTCACCCGATCGAGAAGCAGCGGAGCTATTCCTGCGAGCGACGCGGCGCCTGGCCAAAGCCAGCCGCAAAGGCCTGCTCCGCTATCTGATTCTGACGTTTGAGTAGATCTACTCATGGGTGGCGGCGGAGCGAAGCGACGCCCCAGCAGCCTACGTTGCAATCTCTGGGGCGTCGCTCCGCTCCGCCGCCAGCCACTCTTCCGTGTGCCCTACCTCGCCGATCGCCAGCCGCTGTCGTCCCACTGCGTCTCGGGCGCCGCGGCGGGAGTTTCGATCGCGGCGGCGGGTTGAACTTCGCTTTCGTCCGACCAGTTGATGTGCGAGTAGCTCCAGGGCGCCGTGCGGCGGAACGACGCGGTCCGGCCGCGATGGTTCAACAGCGGCGGCGCGGTCGATTCGCTCGCCGGCTGGTCATCGCCGGGATACGGGATCAACTGCAGGTCGTTCGCCTGCGGCGACTGAGCCGGGGCGCTCTCTTGCGGCGCTGTCGGTTGTTGCGACGACTGCGGCGGAGTGATCGGCGTCGGCGGCGCGGCGCGATACGACGATCCTTGATACGACCCCTGCTGCGGCGGCGCGTTCAAGCTCGGCGGCTGATCGGCCGGAGTGGGGCCGGCGGGCGCCGTCATTGCTCCCCCCGATCCGCTCGGCGCCGGATACGTCGCCGCGGGCGGATTCACCGGCGCCGAAGGAATCGTCGGGTAAGTCGGAGACGTGGCAGCGCATCCGGGGCAGTTCCCCGCGGCCGGCGCCGCATATTGATACTGCGCGGCGGGAGCGTACTGCGTAGCCGGCGCCGCGTACGTCGGCGTTGCGACGGTCGCGCCGTAGCCGACCGTCGTCGTCGGATACTGCACGTTGATCGGATACGGCGATACCGGCTGCCGGGCGCCGAAGAGCCAATCGAACAATCCCACCGGCCGCCGCTGCGTCTGTAATTGCACCAGCGTGCAGCCGTTCATCGCCGTCACCGCCGTCGCGGGGCTGAGCGCCGTGGTCGGCCGATAGTACGTCACCGGCACTTGCGCCTGAACCGTCTGATACGCCTGCGGAGCGTAGTTCACCGTCGTCGGCTGAGCGGCCTGGACGACAGGCGAATACGCCGTCGCCGCCTGACCGCAAGGCGAGCAGGATGACGGCGTCACCGGCTGACACGCAGTGACCGGCTGGCAGGCGGTGGTCGGGCAGTACAGCGCGTATTGTGTGGTTTGACGCCGGCCGAAGAGCCAATCGAGAATCGGCCCCGCATCGCTCACGGCGGGAAAGGCCCCTTGGAGGGCGATCAACACCCCGGCCAACGCCCCTCGCATCATCCGATGAGACATCCCCAAGCTCCGTTGTTGTGGAAAGTAACGATTGTTCGTTTCCAACCAGCCCCACCTGCAATCCGCCGCGCTTTGCTGTATCGCGGCTGTAGAATCGTAGGTCACGCTCCCAGGGCCGGAAAGCAAGAAAACGGAAAAAAGGCTCAAGTTCGCGTCCACGCCCGTCACGCATTGCGCGGAGGCAGACGCGGCGATCCTGAGTGAGGAGAGAAGCCGGGCAAACGGCGCCGGTTAGCGAAGCGCAGCCGCCCGGTTCCTCCCGACCACCGGCGGGCTGCCAGGCGCCATCATGACTTCTACAACGAACGGGGTCGGGGGATGTTTTTCGGCCATGGCCTGCGCGACATGGCTACAACCTCGATCGAAAACACATCCCCACCCCTTCGGCGGCGCCCCTTCCACGTCACAACATGCTCGGGCTGGGGTTATGAGGAACGGTCGCGGGGTCATCCTCGGTCAGCGGCTGCGCTGACTTCTCCCATCGCCGGCAACTCGCCAGCGCGCTTCCCTGCTCGAACTTGCCGGCGCCGCCGCCGTGGTCTTCGAGCGTCGCCCACCGCACGTACGCCGAAAGCTGCTGGTCGGAGTCGAAGGTCGCGACCAACCGTCGCACGTCGTCCTTCTTGAAACCGTAGAGGTAGTGCATCGGAGGAAAGCTCCTTAGGGCCACTTCAGGATCTTCGTCAGCGGCTTGCCGTCCGCCGAGGGCAGCGAAATGCCGAGTAGCGCGGCAATGGTGGGGGCGACGTCGAGGTTCGAGACGCGGCCGAGCGAAACGCCGGATTTCACGCCGTAGCCGGAAATGACCAGGCTTCCGAGCATGTCGGGATCGCCGGGGAGGTAGCCGTGCGTGCCTCCCCGGGCGGCGCGGCGGGCCACCGGCGCCTCGCCGGAATGGTCGTCGCTGAAGGCGTAGCCCGATTTAGCCGAGAGCCACAGATCAGGGGCGCGGGGATCTTCCGCCCGCGTCGGCTGTCCGATGGAGGCGAAATCGTCCGGACCGATCACCGCGGCGACGCCTTCCAGCGATTCAAACGCTTCGGTCAATTCGGCGGCGATCTCGGCGCGGCGCTCGTCGTCAAGGATGTAAATCATGCACCCGCCGCCTTGCGAGACGGCGAAGGCCCGCTTCTCGCCGAGCTTCCCGTCTTCGACCGTGAGCAGCCCCTTTTGACGCAGCAGCACATTGGGACGGATGTCATGCTCGATGGGAAAGAAACCGTGATCGCTGGCGATGACGAACGTTGTTTTCTCGCCATAAGGCGATCGCTTCGCGAACTCCACCAGATCGTGGAGGCGATCGTCGGCGTAGCTCACCGACCAGTACGCCTCCGGCGAACGCGGGCCGTGCTTATGTTGCACGTGATCGACCTCGACCAGGTGGATCATGAGCAGGTTGGGCGGATGGTGCTCGAAGAGGTGGCGGGCCATCCGCGTGTAGAGCCAGTCCCGGGGAACGCCGCCTCCTTGCTCGCGGGTCCACGCTCCATGCCGGTCGACGGGAATTCCCGCCGCGGTCAGCTCCGCCAGCCAGGGACGCGTGCCGTACTGCGGCCAGGCCTCATCGCCGAACATGTCGGGGACGGTCCAGTCGAGCGTCTTCGCGTTCCGCGTGGCTGGCCAGACAATTCCCGCCGTCACCAGACCGGCGTCGTGTGCGGCGTCATACACCGTGGGCGAGCGGACGATCTCATCCTTGTCGAACAGCGGATCGGGAATGAAAGGGACTTTACTTCCCGACTCGCGATCGAGATAGTTGTTTCCGATGACGCCATGCCTGGCCGGCGGAACGCCCGTTACAAGTGTCGTGTGATTCGGCCAGGTGACCGACGGGAATGAGCAGACCAGCCCCTCTGCCCGAGCGCCCTCGCGAGCCAGCCGCCGCAGCGTGGGAAGATCGGCTTTCGGGTCATCGAGATAAAAGCCGGCCAGACCGTCCACGCTCACCAGCACCAGGCAGCCGTCCTTGTGCGGCTCGGCGCCGGCGGCAGGCGCCGCGATCGCGGCGGCGGCGAAGAGGCAACGGGCGAGAAAGCTTCGCATCACGGGTTCTCCTGGTTTCGCGGATCGCTATCCTGGTATAGTCCGCTCGCGGCGGCGACACAAGTGAGCGGTCAACTTCGCGACGCGGTTCTCGTCTTCCCCGTCGAGGCAGGTTTGATAGGAGTCAGGCAACCAGGTATGACTCAGCATCTCACCACGCTCCATCGCCGTTCATTCATGCTTTCGCTCGGCGCCGGCGCGCTGATGTTTCGCCCGCGATGTCTGGCGGGCGCGGAGCGGCTGTCGCGACTGTCGTTCATCGTCGTCAGCGATACGCATCTGGGCTACCGCGATCAGGAGCACGCCGAGCGGCAATGGGACAAGACGGCGGCGGAGATCGGCCAGGCCGAAGGCGAATTCGTGCTGCACCTGGGGGACGTGGTGGACGGCGGACGCGAGCCGCAATACCCGAAGTACGCGGCCATTCGACGGACGATCGAGAAGCCCGTGTACGAGATTCCCGGGAACCACGATCCGCAGCCGCTCTTCGAGAAGTATGTCCGCAGCCCCGTTGATGCGGCCGTGGAGCATGATTGGTTGCAGGTGCTGCTGTTGAACAATTCGCGGACCGACTCGCACGACGGATTCATCTCGGACGAGCAGATCGCCTGGCTCGAGGAGCAATGCCGCCTGGCGACGGAGATAGGCCAGTTCGTCCTGATCTGCATGCACGTGCCGGCCCATACGAACCGCCACCCTGACCGCGGCTGGCATGTCAAGCCGGAGCATGGACAGCGGGAGTTCTACGACGTGATTGATCGTCACGCGGATCGGGTGCTGGCACTTTTCCACGGGCACTTTCATAACGGCGTGCGCGGCTGGGACGATCGGGCGCCGGTGCATGAGATCGCCTTTCCTTCGGCGCTTTACAACCGCGACCGCCGCCTCGAAGCCCAAAACGCGCCGGGATACAACTTGCCCGAGTTTCGGCCGGGGTTCACGCTGGTGACGATCGACGCGGGGGCGATGACGCTGCGATACCAATGCGTGGGCGCGGCGTCCGAGGCCGCCAAGACATCCGAATTAATGCAGCTACGCTAACCGTGCGCGGGAGGCCCTCATGACGTGGCAAGAGTACTGGGCGGAGTGGTCGCGCCGGCTGGCGCTGGACCGCGCGTTCTATGGCAACTCGACCCAGCAATGGCTGATCGCGCTGGCGATCTTCATCGGCGGGATCATTCTGTTCCCGATTATCCAGGCGATCCTCGTCCGCCGTCTCGCGAAGCTGGCCGAACGCTGGGAGTCGATCTGGGACGACAGCGCCGTGGAGGCGTTCCGCAACACGAGGTTCTGGTTCCTCCTGGTGCTGGCGTTGTATCTGGGAACACTGGTGCTGGTGCTGCCGGTCAAGGTGCGCGACCTGGTCGAGGCGGCCGCGATCCTAGCCTTGCTCGCCCAGGCCGCGGTGTGGGGCAATGTGGCGATCAACGTCGGGCTGGAAAAGTACTCCAAGCGGCAGCGGGAAAAGGACCCGGCGGCCGTGACCACCATGTCGGCGGTCAGCTTCATCGGCAAGCTGGCGCTGTTCTCGGTGCTGCTGCTCTTGGCGCTGGACAACGTGGGGATCGACGTTACCGCCCTCATCGCCGGTCTGGGGATCGGCGGCATCGCGGTGGCCCTGGCGGCGCAGAACATTCTGGGCGACCTGTTCGCCTCGCTCTCGATCGTGCTGGACAAGCCGTTCGTGCTGGGCGACTTCATCATCGTCGGCGACTTCTTGGGCTCGGTCGAGAAGATCGGCCTCAAGACCACGCGGCTGCGAAGCCTGTCGGGGGAGCAGCTCGTGATCTCCAACAATGACCTGCTGCAAAGCCGCATCCGCAACTACAAGCGGATGGTCGAGCGGCGGATCGTGTTCTCGCTGGGCGTCACGTACGACACGCCGCGCGAGATGCTGTCCGCCATTCCCGGCATGGTGCGCGAGATCATTGAGGCCCAATCCGACGTGCGTTTCGACCGGGCGCACTTCAAGGAATTCGGCGCCTACTCGCTTAATTTCGAGGTGGTCTACTACATCCTCTCCGGCGACTTCAACCTCTACATGGACCGCCAGCAGGCGATCAACCTCGCCATCTACGACCGCTTCACCGAGCAGCAGATCGAATTCGCCTTCCCCACCCAGACGCTCCTCTTGGAGAAGCCCGGCGGCGGGTCGGGAAGGCCTGCCGATTAAAGAGACGGCCTCCGCGGCGGTAAGTACGACAAGACATTACGCCTTCGTTCGCCCTGAGGTTGATTCACGCACGCGGTCAAAGTCGAAACGTTCACCTAGCGGCCATGCGCACGGCCCCGTCGAGGCGAAGGACGGCGCCGTTGAGCATGGGGTTCTCGATCACGTGCTGGGCGAGGGCGGCGAACTCGCGGGGATCGCCGAAGCGGGGCGGGAAGACGGTCTGGCCGGCGAGCGACTCGCGGACCGACTCGAGAGCGGCTTGCATCATTGCCGTCTCGAAGATGCCGGGAGCGATGGCCACAACGCGGATGCCGAGCTTCGCCAGCTCCCGCGCAGCCGGGAGCGTCATGGAGGCGACGCCACCCTTGGACGCCGCGTAAGCCGCCTGGCCGATCTGCCCCTCGAAGGCGGCGACCGAGGCGGTGTTGATGATCACGCCCCGCTCGCCGTCGTCGCCGACCGGCGGCAAGGCGGCCATCGCGGCGGCCGCCAGCCGCAGCACATTGAACGTTCCCACAAGGTTGACGTTCACTACCCGCGCGAACATCTCCAGATCGTGCGGCCCCTCGCGCCCGACGATCCGGGCGCCATCGAGAATCCCCGCACAGTTCACCACGCCGCGCAGCGGGCCCAATCGCGAAGCGGCGTCGATGGCGGCCTGGACGCTATCAGGATCGGTCACATCTGTTTCGACGAACGCGGCCCGCTCGCCGAGCTGCGACGCGATCGCCTCTCCCTTCGCCGCATCGCGATCGGCCGCGATCACCGAGGCCCCCGCCGCATGAAACCGCACCGCACACGCGGCCCCCAGTCCCGAGGCGCCGCCGGTAACGAGAAACGAGTGACCGGCGAGTTGCATGATGGTTAGACGTGCCAGATCAAACGAAGAACACGTGGTCTTGCAAATTCGCGACGGCGGTGTTGCGGCGGATGACGTCGGCCAGCGACGTGCTCTCGATCTCGGCGATCTCTTCGGGAGTGTGGAGGCGCTCGTACCAGTAGGCGTCGCCGTCGCGGAGGCGGCGGAACTGATCGGCCAGGACCATGTGGATCAGCTCCCCCACGCTTCCGCCGGGAAGATGGTCTTCGGCCAGGGCGCCGACCCAGACGTCGATCGCGTCTACGTCTCCGTAAGCGGCCTCGAGCGCCGCCGCCAGGTCGGGGTCGGAGGAGATGTCGGCGAACGTCTCCGCCCGCGGCAGGCCGAGCGACTCGCGGACCGAGTTGTAATCGGGCAGCCCATGATCGCGGCCGCGCTGGATGTTGAGCGAGGCGAGATCGACCCCGCCGGCGCCGGGCGGGCCGAAGAGGAAGTTCCGCACGTCGTCGACGATCTTCGTGTCGATCTCCTGGGCCCGCTGCGACGCCAGCCCCTTGAGCACGCTGTCGATCCCGTGGTCGAGGAGTTGCCGGGTCGAGAAGAACGCGTCGCGGAGCGAGAGCGGACCGGCCTCGATCGGTTCGCCGCGATCGTCCACCCGCAGCAGTTGCGACGAGAGCATCGTGTGCCCGACCCGGTACGCCGCCGTGGAGAACAGGGAGCTGATGCCCACGTTGACCGTATCGTCGTAGCCCTGGTAAGCCGGCAAGGCGCCCTCGCCTAAGAGCGCGGGGATGAACTCGTTGTACGTGATCGACTGTAGCAGCGCGATCACCGTCTCGCGTGCCTCTTGATAGATCTGCTCATCGGTCCAGTTGGGATGCTCCGCCGCGATCTCGCCGGCCCGGCGGTTGTGCTCCCGCACCCAGAGCGCGTGCATCGCCGTCAGGCCGGTCTGCTCGTTGGCCCGCTCGTCGCCGGCGAGGAAGAGCGATGATGCAGGCAGATGAAGTGGGTTCGCGTTGGGAAGGCCTTCTTCGTTGAACGGGAGCAATTCGCCGTCGCTGGTCGTGAGCCGGCCTCCCTCGAAGGTCCGCAGAGCGGCGGCCCGTTCGTCGTCCGAGCCGTAGACATTCGAGCCGTCGATGTACGCGGTGATCACGTTCATCTGGCGGCGAGGCGTCTCGGGCGAGTCGCCGGTCGCCGGATCGTACTTCGATCGCTGGAACCTGATGGTTTGGGCGCCGGTGTTGAACGGGTCGAAGAACGGATCGCCGGCGGGGACGGAAATCGGCGCCGGCTCGGCCGGATCGACCTCCGGCGTGAGACTGATGTCGTGATCGAGGAACTGACCCCACTGCCAGACCATGTCCGACATGCCGCGGGCGTTGGGGCGCAACTCCCGCTGATCCATCACGAGGTTGCTCACCATCCGGGGCGAGGGACGATCGTGCCCTGCCATTTCCGCCATGCCGTCGGCGTAATCGAGGCCGACCATGTCCAGCAACTCGACGTTCGCGACGCCCCAGCCGGGGTTGTCGGCATTGTTCCCGCTTCCATCGATGGAGCGCGGCCCCACCGGCAGCACGCCTTCCTCCAGTTGCCGCTGCCGCAGCTTGGACACGACCATTAACAGATCGGCCATCGACAGCGTGCGGTCGCCGTTTACATCGCGGAACCCGCGGAACTCGGGATCCAGCTCGCCCGTCTCCTGCATGTGCCGGATTTGACCCACCTGCATGACGACGTCGCCGATGTCCACCCGGCCGTCGCCGCTCACGTCCAGCGGCTGGCGCTCGTTCTTCAGCATCCCGCCGATCGCCGGCGGAAGCGGCAGCGGGCGGAGCTTGTGATCGAAGACGTAGTCGGCCACGGCATTCCCCTGGGAAACTCCTTCCGTGGCGTCGAAGCTCCAGTGGATGCCGAGGTAAATGCGGCTCTGGGCGTTCTCCAGGGCCGCCTCGCTGAAGCTGTCGAAGCGCCGCGTCACCGCCGGACGCACCACGCCGTCCGAACCGCGGGTCACGCCGTTCAGCTCATCCGACTGGAAATCGAAGGCGATGTCGTCGGTTCCGAAGAACCGCTCCAGCGTGCGGAACATGGCGGCGCCGAAGGTCGCATGCCCCGAGGTGTAGGCCGGGAAGGGCGGGGTGAAGTCGGCGCTGG
Source organism: Planctomycetota bacterium (assembly GCA_019347795.1). GTDB lineage: Bacteria > Planctomycetota > Planctomycetia > Pirellulales > Pirellulaceae > JAHWKS01. Next base: position 8,564 of record JAHWKS010000146.1, read on the forward strand.
GATCGCCGCTGTTGCTGGCGGGGGCGCCCAGCGGCGCCCAGTCGGCTTCGCCCGCGGTGTCGGGGTTGCCGTCCAAACCGCCCGGCGCCGCCACGGTATCCTCCAGGCGGATCGCCAGCACCGGCCGCCAGAGGTCGTGGGTGTACTTGCTTTCCCACGACGCGATGCCCGCATCGGCCATGGCGATGTTCGCCAGGGCGAACATCCGCGCGTTGTCCGCCAGCGAGTTGCCCTGCTGCATCGCCACCGTCCGCGCGATCTGGTTGTAAAGCCGCGGGGGCACGCCCAGTCCGGGACTGCCGTCGTACGCCCAGAACAGGCCGATCTGCGTTTGCTCGGGTGTGCGGTCCGGCGCCCCGTCGCCGTTGCGATCCGCCGTCTCCGCATCGATCGCGCCGAGGACGAGGACCTCGTTATACGCCGCCGCATATGCTTCGCTGTCGAGCGACGGAGGCGACGGCGACCGGAACTGATCGCCGCTGGTCATCGCGAACGGCGTGATCCGTCCCCACTTGGGCGTCAGGAAGCCTTGGTCCG